>SLBU01000163.1 GCA_007126175.1 Kiritimatiellia bacterium | reverse complement strand
TCGAAGGTTTCGGGGGAGATGTTGTGGATGGATCGGGCCAGGTCGCGGAGGGTCGTTCCGGTGGTGCGGCTGGTTGCGAGGAGCGCATACGCGGCATGATAGCCGATGATGCCAGCCAAGGCGGTGGCAGTGGCAACGGACGTTTCGGTGTGATGCAGGCAAGTGGCCTCGTTGACCTCGATGTCGGCGATGCAATGGGCATCGAGGATGTAGGCGCTGCGGGCAAGTAGGCCGAGGCTTTCGAGCAGGGCATCAGCGATGGCAGGCAGAAAGGCATTAAGTTCGAGGTTACCAAGGGAGGCGGCCATGGCAATGAGTTGGTCGTTGGCCTGGACACGCAAGGCGGCCTGGGTGACGGCTTCGGGAATCACGGGGTTGATTTTTCCGGGCATGATGGAGGACCCGGCCTGGCGAGCGGGCAGTTGCAGTTCCCCAAGGCCGGTATCGGGACCCGAGGCTAGCAGGCGTAGATCGCCCGCCACCTTGCAGAAATTGGTGGCACAGGCCTTGAGCAGGCCACTGACCTCTACAAATACATCGGCGTTCTGCGTGGCTTCCGTGAGATTTTCGGCGCGTGCAAAGCCGATGCCGGTGCGGTTGCGCAGGATTTCGGTGGCGCGAAAGATATAGTTGCGCGGGGCACCCAGTCCGCTGCCAATGGCGGTGCCGCCGAGGTTGATCACGCGCAGGCGCTCCTCGCATTTGTAGATGCGCCAGCGATCGCGGGCAAAGGCTTCGGCAAATGCGCTAAAGGTGCGCCCCATGGTGGTGAGTACGGCATCCTGCAACTGGGTACGGCCAACCTTGACGACATGCGCCCATTTGTGTTCGGCCGCTTCGCAGCTCTGTTGCAGGTGGGTGAGTGCTTCGGCTAGTTGCCGGATGCCGTGGATGGCCGCCAGGCGCAATGCCGTGGGATAGGTGTCGTTGGTGGATTGATAGCGGTTGGTGTCTTGCAAGGGATCCAGGATTTTGTAGGTCCCCGGCGTATGGCCGAGCAGCACGAGGGCGCGATTGGTGAGCACCTCACATACATTCAGGTTGGTGGAGGTACCGGCACCGCCTTGCAGAGCATCGACACGAATGTGGGCATCGAGCAGGCCTTGTTGCATTTCGCGAGAGGCTGCCAGCAGGGCCGACCAGACGGGCTCGGGCCAGGGGGTCTGCTCGTGGGCGGCTTGCAGGCAGGCTTCCTTGACGTAGCCATAGGCATGGATCAGGCTGGCTGCCACGGGGCGCTGCGCCAGCGGAAAGTTCTCGCACGCCCGCAAGGTATGGATGCCGTAGCTTGCATCGGCGGGCAGATCGCGGGAGCCGAGTGCGTCCGTCTCGGTGCGTGTTTTTTGGGGAGCGGCATCGGGAGAAACCGCAGGAGGTCGAGGGGCATCGATTGGTTTCGATGCTTCGTGCTGCCTTTCGATCGGTTCCGTGGTTCCGTGGTGCATATTAGCAGTAGATATCGTGTCCGCCGGCGCGCACGCGGTCGACGAGGGTTTGCGCCCGGCGGGCGGCTTCAGGCTGCATTTCGGTAATGACTTTGTCGATGAGGGCTTCCCCGGCGGCGCGGGTTTCGGGGGTGGCATAATCGTTAAGGTACTCCTGATAGGTGGAGAGGGCATTCGGTTCGCAGTGCATTTTGATGTCGCCGGGTTTGGCAAGATCCATGAAGTCTGCGCCGGTACGCCCCAGCCGGTAGCAGCCCGTACAAAAGGATGGGATGTAGCCGAGTTCGGCGATGGAGCGGATCACTTCATCGAGGGGGCGATGATCGCCCAGGGCAAACTGGCTGGCATCGTAGTCCTCGTGGTCGGCGTAGCCCCCGGGATTGGTACGGCTGCCAGCCGAAATCTGGGAAATGCCCAAGGCGTAGGATTCGCCGCGCATCTGCGGGCCTTCGCGGGTGGATAGAATGATGCCGGTATAAGGTACCGCTAGGCGCAGGATGGCGATGATCTTGCGAAAATCATCATCGGATACGGGATTCGGGGGGCTGCTGGCGAGATCGGTGCCGGAGGCCGGCTCGAGCCGTGGTACGCTGATGGTATGGGGGCCGACGCCAAAGGTGTCTTCGAGGTGGCGGATGTGCTGCATGAGGGCGAGAATTTCGAAGCGCCAATCGGCGAGGCCGAAGAGTACGCCGATGCCGACATCGTCGATACCGGCTTCCATGGCCCGGTCGATGGCTGTGATGCGCCAATCGTAGTCCTGTTTGCGTCCGCCGACATGGACCTTGGCGTAGGTCGGGCGGTGGTAGGTTTCCTGAAAGAGCTGGTAGGTGCCGATCTGGGCCGCTTTGAGCTGCCGGAATTCGTCTACGGTCAAGGGGGCAATGTTCACGTTGACTCTGCGAATTTCGCCATGGTTGTGGCGCGTTGCATAGATGGTGGCGATGCTGTCGAGGATATACTGGAAGCCTTCGCGCGGGTACGATTCGCCGGCCACGAGCAGGATGCGCTTGTGCCCCTGATCGATGAGCGTACGGGTTTCGCGGGCAACTTCTTCCTGATTGAGGGCGCGGCGATGGATGGCGGTGTTGCGTGCCCGGAAGGCACAATAGAGGCATTCGTTGCCGCACAGGTTGGAAATGTAGAGTGGCGCAAAGAGCACCAGCCTCTTGCCGTAGATTTCCTCTTTGATTGATCGTGCGGTTTCGAAGATCTGGTGCAGCAGATCCGGGTTTTGTACATTGGCAAGTATGGCTACTTCCTCGGGACCGATCCCCTTCATCTCACGGGCATGGGCCAAAATCGTCTCGACGAGACGGGTGTCCGGTGCGCGTGCGGCTTCAAGGACTTGCTGGATATCATTGTCATTTATGAACATGAAGGTACCTATGGTTTACGGAATGGGCGCTTGCAATGAAGCATTCTTACCAAAACGCGGGGGGCGTTGCAAGGGCGTTGGTTGCAACCTAGTTAGCTAGAGAGGGGAGCCAGCGCTGGTTTCGATCCAGTGATAGGCGCGATGCACGAGCTCGGTGGCATTTTTGAGTTTGAGTTTTTGTTTGATGTGTGCGCGGTGTGTTTCGATGGTTTTGACGCTGAGACTGAGGGCCTCGGCGATCCGCCGGGTGGTGTAGCCGCGCCCGATCAATTCAAACACTTCGAGTTCGCGGTCACTGAGGCGTTCAATGCCATATAAGTCGGCATCGCTCGGTCGGACACCATCGACCATATCCCGGAGGACTTTGGCGGAGAGCGCGCTGCTGAGGTAAATGTTGCCGCTGATGACGGTGCGAATGGCCTGGATAACGGTTTCGGCAGCTTCCTGCTTCATGACGTAGCCCCGTGCGCCAGCGCGTAGGGCCCGCTCGGCGTAGAGG
>SLBU01000158.1 GCA_007126175.1 Kiritimatiellia bacterium | reverse complement strand
CCGGGGCGACTGGCAAAGTGGGATGTTCCAGTTGCCGGTTGGCGACGATCAGGAGTTTGCACGCTTGCCGGATTCTTGAGTAGCATACGAACAGGAGAATTGCGTGATGGCGATACGCAGATCTCAATGGTGGGTTATTTACGCGACTTTGGTGCTAGGCGCAGGTGGCATTGTCGGCCAGGTGCTGTTGTGGCGTGAGCTGCTTGCGATTTATCAGGGTAACGAGCTTTTTACGGGCATCGTCCTGGCAAATTGGCTTTTGGCTGAGGCCGTAGGGGCATACTGCTTTTCAAAATGGCCTCGGGCTCCGAGCAGGACGTTTCCTGTTTTTGCTGTGCTGCTATGTCTGTTTGCCGTTTACCTGCCAGCGGCAATGGTATGTACCCGACTGATTCGCTCTTGGGTAAGTGTGGCGCTCGGACAACCTATTGGTCCCGGGTTTGTGCTGCTTTCTTCCTTGTGCGTTCTTGCTCCTGTTTCCTTTTTACACGGCGCGCTGTTCCCGGTTACCGGACGTTTGTATCGGGATGATGCAGCGGGGACAAGTGGTGCGGCCGTTGGTGCATTGTATGTCTGGGAGAGCGTAGGCACATTGTCGGGTGCTGTGATTCTGGTGTTCTATTTTCTCGCTGGTGGGCATGGTTTCCGGTTGGTTGCATGCTTGTGGGCTGTGACCATGATTGTGCTGGTGTGGCGACGGGGTACCTTGTGCTACCGTTCACTGACTTGGCGTGTAATTACGTCGGGTGTTGTCTGCATTCTTTTGGTGGCACTGTTGGCTGGCGGGGATCGGTTACATACTTGGTCGCAGGATCGCCAGTATGCCCCGTATCCTGTGCTTGGTAGTGCATCCTCGCCCTATGGGCTCTGGACGATTCTCGACAGTGATGGCCAGTATCTCTTTGTAGTGGATGGTCAGCCAACTTATATGACGCCTGTCCCGGATCGCGTCTGGGTAGAGGAGTTTGCGCATCTACCGTTGTTGCTGCACGAGCGTCCGCTACGTGTATGTGTGATCGGGGGCGGTGTTGGGGGCCTTTTGTATGAAATATTGCGGCACCCAGTTGTTGAAGTCATCGATTATGTGGAACTGGATCCGAAGCTGTTTGAACTTTTTGATTTGTTTTCAACCGATCTTACGGATAGCGAGCTGGGAGATCCGCGCGTGCGGATTCATGCACGTGATGGACGCCAGTTTCTGCAAGAGCCGGGCCCGGCCTATGATGTGATCTGGATTGGCGCATCAGAACCGGACACGCTGCATGCAAACCGGTATTTTACGCAAGAATTTTTTCAAGCTTTGCGACGGCGCGTTCATGCCGATGGTTTGATTGTTGGGAGCGTGCCCGGCAGCCTGATGCACGCTTCTGTTGATCTGCAGCATTTGCAATCCAGCGTTTTTGCTTCTCTACAGCGTGCCATTGGAAACCTGCGTGTGTTGCCCGGGGATGGTCGATTCTTGTTCATGGCTTCGCCGGAACGGGATCTGGCAGGTGCCACGCTGGATGATTTGATGCAACAACTGCTATCCCGAGGCTTGGCGGAAACGGTTGGGATGCCTTGGCATATGGAACAACGTCTGCATTCCGGATGGCTGGGCTGGTTTGATGCGGAATATCGAGATGTGCCGATACGGGCCAATCGAGACTTGCGGCCTCTGGCACTCTTCCATGTGTTATCCTACTATCAATCGGTTCACGCTCCATGGAGTGCTGCCATCATGCGAGGGTTGCAGCGCTACGCAGGGATTATATTTGCTGCGATATTACTGGCGTTGTTGTTAATACCGTGGTTACTGCCGCAACGGCGATCGCGCAATCCTGGCGTGTATTTTCAAGTCGGATCAACCGGCTTTGCTGGCATGTTGCTTGACCTGTTGGTGATCTTTGCATTCCAGTCGGCCTTGGGCAGCGTGCATGTGTGGATTGGCATGCTCATGGCCGTGTTTATGGCGGGTGCAGCGCTGGCTGCCATGGTCTCGACGCGCTGGGCCCAATCTCACGGGGCACGTATTGGGGATGGACTGCGTTTGTCTGACATAGCCATGTGTGGATTTTGTGGTTTGTTGCCAGTGTTCTTGTTGGCGGCCGTTTATATGGCGTCAGTCACACGCGCGGGGGCAATCGTTTTCTTTCTGTCGATTAATTTCGTGGCGGGTGGTTTGACTGGTATGCTTTTTCCGTTGGCCGCTGCCTGGCGCGGGGCGCGAGGCGATGACGCCGGTCGTACGGCCGGATATCTGCAGACGTCAGATCTGGTGGGCGGGTGGACTGCCGGATTGGTTGGCGCAACATTTATGCTGCCGCTATGGGGTGTTTATGGGACTTGTGCATTATTGGTTGTGATTAAAGGGTTGAGTTTGTTTACACATAAGTTATACTGTAATGAAGATTACAACGCGGAGCGCACTGATGAAGAGGGATAGCATACATGCGCCAGCCGTGCCGCGCCGGCGCTTTGTTCGGGACCTGACATATGGTGTTTTGGGAGCGGGTCTTTTCGCGGGGGTGGCAAGAAATGCCTCGTGCGACTCGTCCGCTCCGGTAACGCGTGAAACACCGGCTGCACATGATGCGCCCGATTGGGAGCCTGCTTATTTGAAGCTGCATAAGACAGGCGCATTGCAAGAGCGCGCAGAAGCAGCTTGGTCGATTATGAGCACATGTGCCTTGTGTCCGCGTCGATGTGGTGCGCGGCGGCTTGACGGGCAGCGCGGGTTTTGCGGTGCACCGGGAATGCGCTTGATTGTTTCGGGGCACAGTCCTCATTTCGGCGAAGAACGTCCTCTGGTTGGTCGGCGTGGCTCGGGTACCATATTTTTCAGTCACTGTAATCTGCGTTGCGTGTTTTGCCAGAACTGGGAGATCAGTCATCGTGGGCGTGGAACAGAGCGCAGCATTGCGGACCTGGCGCGAATGATGCTTTCCTTGCAGGAGCGCGGGTGCCACAACATCAATACGGTTACCCCTACGCACTACATGCCGCATATCCTAAAGGCACTTGATATTGCTGCAGGCAAAGGTCTGAGAATTCCTGTGGTTTATAACACTTCGGGATGGGAACGGGAAGATATGGTCAAACAGTTGGACGGAATTGTGGATATCTACCTGCCGGATATTAAATATGGTAGCGGAGAAGCGGCGGGGCGTTTGTCGGCGGGTGCAATTTGTTATCCAGAAACAACGCAAGCCGCTGTTATAGAAATGCATCGTCAAGTGGGGGTGGCTCGGACGCCAAGCGATGGTGTGATGCGTCGTGGTTTGATGATTCGCCATTTGGTGATGCCCAATCATACGGAAGACTCCGAGACGATCATGAAGTGGATTGCGG
>SLBU01000067.1 GCA_007126175.1 Kiritimatiellia bacterium | reverse complement strand
GGGTAATCGGATTCCCGGGAAAATCCGATGAGGTATGGTTTCATGAAGAGGGGTTTGGGCAGCCAGGTGATGCGGTCGTGCAGATTGTGCTCTTGCAATAATGCCCAACCAGCGGTGCGATCCATGGGATATAAATCTGCTTCCCCGCTGAGCAGTGTCTGCATCGCTTCCAAGGGCGTGTTTTTGATGATTTTGGGGATGTTGGCTTCGAGAAGATCTGAATCATAGGAATACTGGTTGTTGATGGCGACCCGAAGCTGCTCGGCTTCCAACTGTTCATAGGATACAAATTGAACGTTTTCGGCAAGCCTGCGGTTGAGAAAAAATACGTATTCCGTGAGCCACAGAAAATCAGGAGGCACTTGCCCCGTTTCCCAGAACTGGCGTTGTTCCGGAGTGAAATATAGCACCGGCTCTCGCTCTTTTTGATACGAGACCGAGAGGATGGCATCGGCAGCACCGTTGACAGCCATCAGCCATGCGCGCGACCAGGGATAAAAACGAATTTCGTACGGGATTCCGAGCTTCGAGAAGATGCGGTCGATCGCTTCCACATTGATGCCGGCTGGCGCACCCTCCTGGCTCTGGTATTCGTATGGTGGCAATGCTTCTGCCACGATAATGAAAGGGCGGGGTGCTTCCGCGGCATCTATATGTGTGCTTGCCAGGAAACTGATGGATATCATCAATAGCGGGAGGATTCGCATGATGCCCCTTTCTTATTCCATCCGGCTGTTGGCCTCTGCTGGTTGCCCCTGTGACAGAGCAGACGGAGTCGAGCCGCATGTCGGATGGCCTGTGATCCATTCCTACACAACAAAATGTAAACTTGAAATTCTTATGTGGCAAGTCAACAATGCTGCAAGCAGATGCCGCATATGTATGAGGAAGGTTGAATGTATGAATGGGAGCCGCTGGCGCCTATCGAGCGAACTTGTTTTATGGCACTCGTTCGCCTTGGCGATGATCTGTCTCGCCATCGGCACAATCAGTCATCATATGCTGTTGCGTCCCATTCGCGCCCGGCTGCCACAAGAAGGGCGTGTATTTGCCGCAGCGCTGGCAGACCAGATTCGCGAGCACCTCTGGTATCTGGATGCAACCACGGTTGCGGAATTGTTGGAACGGCAGCGGTTGTATCCGACTGTGCTTGGAATCCGGGTCGAGAATCAATTCGGGGATGTGCTGGCGGCCTGGGCACGCGAGGATACGGCAACGGTATCAGGTATCGATGTCATGCAACCGGTGTTTTATCGTGATGAACTCATCGGTCGCGTTCATGTCACATGGTCGCTACAACCATTATTAGCACTTCAATCCAGTTTGTGGCCCGCCGTGGGGGCGATTACGGTTTGCGGTATTATCGTCCAGTTTCTGCTGACATGGTGGTTGACGCGCCGTTTTCTGCGTGAACCCCTTCATTCGGTGGTGCGCAGTCTGCGCCAGGTGGCCGACGGGCGCTTTGATGTGGTGATCCCAACTGCACGGCATCAGGAATTGCGTGTGCTGCTCAAAGAGGCGAGACGGATGGCGTCACGGATTCAGGAACGTACCGTCTCGCTGCATGATGAAATCGAGAATCGCCAACGCGTTGCTGCGGAACTGACCCGTCATAAGGCGGCGTTGGAAGCCCTGGTTCAGATGCGTACCCAGGCGCTGGCCGATACCAACCGATCGCTGCGCAACGAAATCGAGCAGCGCAAGCAGGCACAGCGTGCCATCATTGATGTGAGCACGCGTGAGCAGCAGCGCATCGGGCAGGACTTGCATGATACCCTGGTGCAGGAAATTGTGGGGGCACGTTATCTTTTTGCAGCGCTGGAACGTTCTCTGACCAGCAGCGCACCAGAATACGCCGATCGTACGCGGCAGGTGTCTGTGATCCTGCAGGAGATCATGGAACATGTGCGTATGCTGGCGCATGGAATGCTCGTGGTGGATCTGCGAGAAGGCGGCCTTGCCGAGGCGCTCAAGCATTATGCAGAGAAAACATCAGGTTTGTTCCCGCTCTCATGTGTGTTCGAGCAGGCAGCTACGGAGTTCCCGGATCTCGATGCCACGACCTCGGTACAGCTTTACTTTATTGCCCGCGAAGCGGTGAATAACGCGATTCGCCACGGTCGGGCTTCGAAGATTCGCATTCGTTTGGAGGTGCATCGCGCACGGCCCATGATGACCATAACCGACAACGGTTGCGGGTTTGATCGGGGGCACAATGGTGAGGGCATGGGGCTGAGTATTATGCGAAACCGTGCGGAATCCATTGGGGCTGCGTTTTCGGTATGGAGTCGTCCGGGGCTGGGGTCGAGCATCCGGTGCGCGCTCGTACGGCTGGGGTAGGACTGGTACTATAGCCGTGGTTCCTCCTTTAGGATGCAAGCAAATGTGTTTGCTGAGAGAGAACCCTATCGGCATAGCGGCCTTTGCGCAGAAGAAGATCGTCGTGCGTGCCGGTTTCGACGATTGCGATGGTGCGGTCAAGGTAAATGTCGTTTATTCGTGGCGGAGTGCTTCGATCGGGTCTAGGCGGGCAGCACGAATGGCTGGGTAGATCCCAAATATGATACCAACCATCATGCTGACACCGAGTGCGAGAACGACGCTGATGGGGGTAACATAGGTAGGCATGGCGACCGTGCGACTGATGACCCACGGGATGAGCATACCGATGGCTACACCGATGATACCGCCCGTGGTCGAGAGCACAATGGTTTCGATAAGAAACTGATATACGATCTGGCGTTGCTTGGCGCCAATCGCCCGGCGCACCCCGATTTCGCGCGTGCGCTCGGTTACAGATGCGAGCATGATGTTCATGATCCCAATGCCACCAACGAGCAGGCTGATACCGGCGATGGCACCGAGCACAATGTTGAAATTTCGACGTGTGGCTTCGGCTTGCCGCAGGAGGGCCAGCGGTACGTTTACGCGATAGGCAGATGGACGCCGGTGGACGCGTGCCAGCATGCTCGCGATGGCGACCGCGTTGGGTTCGACGGCCTCGAGGGCGCCAATTTCCACAATGATCTGGTTGAGTTGAACTTGTTCACGCGACCTGGATCCGCCCGAGCGATGTTCCTGGAGGTCGCCGAAGCGTTCCTGTGCTGTGGTGATGGGAATGTAGAGGTCGGTGTTGCGGTCGGGGGTTTGCATGCCGCCGGCCGCAGCACTTTCACTTTGTACGATCCCGACGATCGTAAAAGACGTCCCCCCGATGCGAATCTGGGATCCGAGGCCCGCCCGCGCGGCGGCAAAGAGTCGCCGTGCCGCGTGTTCGGTGAGCACGGCCACGTTGGCCTTGCGTTCGAGGTCGAGCCCCGACAGGGGGCGGCCATCGAGCATGGGGCGCTCGACCAGTTCAAACCAATCCGGCGTTGTTCCGACCATGCGCAGTTGCATGGCCTGCGCCCCAATGCGGCCTTCGCGTTGAATCAATTTTACGGGGACGGCGCGGGCAATATCCGGGAAGCCCTCGAGCAGGCGGTCGAGGTCGGCGTAATGCAGACCATAGATCAGCAGGCGGCTGCGTTCGCCGCGTTGGCCATCCTCGTCGCCGTCAGGGCGCGGGCCATCAATAATGATGTTATGACTGCCGAGGCGTCGGATCTGCTCAAGTGCTTCGCGGCTGGCACCTTCGCCAACGGCTAGCATGGCAATGACACTCCCCACGCCAAACACGACCCCGAGCATAGTGAGCAGCGAACGCAGCTTATGCAGTAGGAGGGTCTTGATACCAAGTCGTATGTTGCGCAGCAGGCGGTTGTTTTTCATGCACGGGCCTCCGTGCGTTCGATCCGCCCATCGCGCATCACAAGTCGGTGTTTGGCCTGGGCCGCAACCTCGGGTTCGTGTGTTACCATGATGACGGTTTTGCCACTCTGATTGAGTGCACAGATCATTTCCATGATTTCGACACCCGTGGCGGAGTCGAGGTTGCCGGTGGGTTCGTCGGCGAGGAGGAGTACGGGATCATTGGCGAGGGCACGGGCAATGGCCACACGTTGCTGCTGCCCACCCGAGAGTTGATAGGGGCGGTGCTGGAGGCGTCCTGCCAAACCCACTTCCTGGGCGAGTTCGGTGGCTCTTTTGCGGGCTCGCTCCGGGTGCCAACCGAGATAATACAAGGGCAATTCAATGTTTTCTGCCACGGTGAGCTGGGCGATCAAGTTGAAGCTTTGAAAAATGAAACCGAGGTACTTGAGGCGAATCTCGCTTAGAGCATCATCGGTGAGGGCGGCAGTGTCGCGTCCGTCGATTTGGTAGCGGCCTTGATCGGGTCGGTCCAGGCAGCCTAGCACGTTCAAGAGCGTGCTTTTGCCGCAACCGCTAGGCCCCATGATGGCCCAGAAGCTGCCGGCATCAAACGTTGTGCTGAAGCCATTGAGGGCCCGAATGGGTTCGTCGCCCATATGGTAGGTCTTGTGGATGTTCTCCAGTTGTGCGGCGGGCGTGCTCACGTGGCGGCCCCTTCCTGAGGGCGGCGTTCCCGACGCGGGGTTTGGCTGCCTTCGGATGGTGCTGCTGGTGGGGTCCCGTTAGCAGGGCTGGTTTCCTCGGTTGTGGTGTTGCGTTCCGTACGCGATGTGCCGGCTTGCCGCGGTTGCGTGCCCACCGGTGGAGCCAGCAGGACGGGTTCGCCTTCTGCAAGACCGTCAAGAATATGGACCATCCTGCCATTATCCTGCCCAACCTCAACGCTTCGCACCTGGGTACCATCCGCCGTTCTGACAAAAACGGTTGGGGTTCCTTGATGGCGGACGACGGTGTGTACGGGTACGTAGACGGCATCCTCGATCTCGTCGATCTGGATGATCGTCTGGCAGCTCATGCCTGTACGCAGCATATTCGAACCCCCGTCGACCAGAATCTCGGTGTCGTATAGTTTCAGGTCCGGGTTCATAAAGGTGCTGCTGGGGTCCGGTAGGGGGGCAATGGTACTTACGGTTCCTGTGAATGTGCGTCCGGGCAGGGCGCTGACCGTAATGCGGACGGGCTGCCCGATGGCAACCTTCTGGATGCTGGACTCATGCACGCGAATGCGTGCCATAAAGCCTGCCGCGGTTGGCAAATGAATCAACTCCTGCCGTTGATTGACCTCCTGACCTTCAGCCAGGGGCTCAATGTTGCCGCGCCACGAGAATCGTGTGCTGGTGGCATAAATGACAAGCCCCTCGCGCGGTGCCACAATCTTTGCCTTGGAGATCTGTTCGTCCAATCGCGTGAGGCGATCGACGTTCTGTTGGTATTCGGATTCGCGGGCGCGTAGCTCTGCCTCGGCCTGGATCACATCCGACCGGGCTCTGCGCTGGGTGCGCTCAAAGGCCATTGCGCCTTGGTTTTTATCGCTCTCCAACTGGGTGATGCGGCGCTGGTACTCAAAATCCTGGAGAAAGCGCAAGTTGTTTTCTGCCAGTTCCACATCCAATTCGGCCTTGCGCACGGCGAGCGTATCGGCGCGGACCTCTGATTCGGCAAGATATTGCTCCGTGAGCAAGACTTCCGACCAGTCGAGTTTTTCGCGGGCCCGTTGCAATTCTTCGCGTGCCAGGGTGATCCGAGCTTCGAGTTCCTTGGCACGGTTGGGATATTCGCCTTCACGATATTGGAGTAAATCCTCGCGCGCAAATTGAAGTTTCAATTCGGCATTTTCCACATCGCTTTGTGCTTGATTTTTTACGACTTCGAGATTTTCGCGGCTTCTGATAAAGGCGGCTTCGGCATTTTGGACGCGTATGTCGAGATCCACGCGGCGATCGACGAGGCCGGTGGCATCGAGTTCCACGAGTATGTCGCCTTCCTTGACACGGCTACCTTCTGGAATGAGGAATAGGATCCGGTTGCGGCCTTCGAGCTCGCTGGAAAGAATGATTTGTTCACGGGGGTGAATGGTGCCGCCTTCCTCGACGGTGATTGCGAGGGGGCCCCGTGCGGCCGGGAATGTGGCCACTGGGGCACTGCGATCCGTATTGCGTTGTTGCCAGATCAGGGCACTGATAATAGCGATCATAATGCCAAACACAGCGATGCTGATGCCAGCCTTAAAGTTCCGGGGGGGCTTCTTCATATTGGGGTTCCTCGGTCGTGGTTGCTTTTTGTTCAGAGAGGGCGGCAATGGATTGTTCCTCGAGGTTGCCGTCGAGGGTCATGTCGAGCAGATCGGTATCGCGTTGGTAGCGCAATTGCGCGAGGCGGTGATTGACCGCGGCACTGGTCAAGGCATTGCGGGCGTTCACGAGGGCTTCACGTGCCTCGAGTACATCGCGGATCTGGGCGCGTCCAGCCTGCAGAAACATATCGGTACTATGAACGCGTTTTTCCGCCAATGTGGCAGCCTGCTGCTGAATTTGAAGGGCTTCGCGGGTCTGGTGCAGACGCCGCAACGCATCGCGAACTTCCAGCTTTACGCGATCTTCCAGTTGTGCGGCTTCCCGGTGTGCGGTATCCAAGTCAAGCAGAGCACGCCGGTAGGCGGTGCGCTCGCGGCGCCGGTTGAGGGCCAGATCGAGATTCAGAAATGCCGAGGAACGACGTTCGCTCAGATCGAGCCGCGCATTGTCGCTTTCCGCCGCCCCCAGGTTCGCCCGGCTTTGCCCCGTCCGGACGCTGCCCCCGAGCGTCAATTCGGGCCGCAAGGCATCTTCGGCTACGCGGATGTTGCGGGCGGCGTCCTCTGTGCGCATGCGCGCAATCTGCAGATCGAGTCGGTTTGTGAGTGCAATGCGGATCGATGCGTCCGCGGTTGGTGCTGTTTCATCCTTATTTGTGTTGTCGGCAGATTTGTTGCCATCTTCTAGGAGGGCATCGACGAGTTCGGGGAGAATGGTGTCATCCAGTGTGATGCGGGCATCGGGCGGCAAGCCAAGATCGAATTTGAAGCGGTCGAGGCGGCTGGCATGTTGTTCGCGTGCCTCAATCCAGCGATTGCGTGCGCGCAGTTCATCCTGCACAGTCTGGTCATATTGGAATGCGGGCAGGCGGCCCGCATCGGTAAGGCGACGTGCGCGGGCACGGGATTGCATCAGACTTTCATAGTTCTGACGTGCATTATCGATTTGGCTGGCGGCTTGCAAAACATCCAGGTATCCGTTGAAAACGTCAAAGGCAAAGGTACGCTTGAAACGCTCGAACTCCATGACGGCATAGAGCATGTCGCGCTCGGCCTGGCGCAGCGGTTCTGCCGCAATTTTCTTGCCGGCTCCACGCAGGAGCGGGATGGAAACCCCGGTGTCTGCGATGATACCCAGGGACGAAGCCGAGCCTTGGGTAAGTAATTTCACGAGATCGACGGCGAGGCTACCGGTCCAGGCGGCTCCGCTGCGGAAGGTGCGGGTGGCGCGCAGGGGGGCCGCTGCGGTGATGCCGCGAACGGTCTCTTCGCCGCTACGGTCTTCCTCGAAGTTGAGTTCCCATTCTGATGCAAAGGCACTGCGAAAGGAAGATTGTTCGAGATCCAGCCCCAAGGCTGCACGAAAGAGCTGTTCCTTGGCTTGCTGGAACGACCGGCTATTGCGTGCTGCCACTTGCAGCGCAGTAATGGGGGTCAATTCCAATGGATCGGGCAAGGCAATCTCATTGGTTGCAGTGCCTGGAGCGGGGATGCCGGGAAGATTCTGATCGTGCAACAGGCGTGTGCGTAGCGCCTCGGCAGCCGGACCTGGCACAATAGCCTCCTCGCGTCCGAAAAGGGCGGTCTGGGCGTTGGTGATGTTGGCATGGGCCGCCCGGTCGGCCTTCTCGCGGTGCCAGGACGCTGAACGGCATCCTGCAAGAAGCAAAATGAGGATAATAGCAACTTTCATAGGCGAACATTATCACAGACGGAACTGGGGGGGCAAGGGTAGTGCGGTTTTCGTTCCGTTTTGTTGCCTTGCACTTGTGCGGGTTGTAACGCATGATAGCGTGCACTCGCCAGGAGTGGATAGCTTTATATATGATTCGGGAGCAGATATGTCTGAGCAAAACGAGCATTTTTATGTAACAACACCCATTTATTATGTGAATGATCAGCCGCACATCGGGCATGCATACACAACGATTCTAGCAGATGTGCTGGCACGGTATCATCGTTTATTGGGGGTGCCGACCCATTTCCTGACGGGCACGGATGAACATGGGCAAAAAGTACAGCAGGCGGCAACCCAGCGTGGCGTTTCCCCCAAAGATCATGTCGATACCTACGTCACCCGGTTTACGGATCTGTGGCAGCATCTCTGCGTGACCAATGATGATTTTATTCGTACCACGGAACCCCGCCACACGAAAATCGTGCAGCAGGTATTGACCGACCTGTACAATCGCGATGAGATTTATCGTGCCGAATATGATGGCTGGTATTGTGTTACCTGCGAGCGGTTCTACACCGAAAAGGATTTGGCCGATGGCTTGTGTCCGGAACCCGGATGCCATAAGCCGGTGGAGAGAATCACCGAAACAAACTATTTTTTCCGGATGAGCAAGTATCAGGATTGGCTCATTCAATATATTGAGGAACATCCCGCTTTTATTCAACCTGACTTTCGTCGCAATGAAACCCTGGGCTTTTTGCGGAAGCCCTTAACCGATCTCTGTATCTCTCGTCCAAAGACACGTATGTCATGGGGGATCGAGCTGCCCTTTGACCATGATTTTGTGACGTATGTGTGGTTTGATGCGTTGTTGAATTATGTGAGTGCCATTGGGTATGGAGTGGATGATGCGTTGTTCCGGAAGTGGTGGCCGGCGTCGATGCAGTTAATTGGCAAGGACATTCTTACGACCCACACTGTGTATTGGCCGACGATGTTACATGCCATGGGGGTGCCACTGCCGGAAACCGTGTTTGCGCATGGGTGGTGGTTGATCGGTCGCGACAAGATGAGCAAGAGTGCGGGGAATGTGGTGAATCCGATGGCACTGGCCGAAAACTATGGGGTGGATGCATTCCGGTATTTTCTGATGGCCGAGATGGTGCTGGGTCAGGATGCCAGTTTTACGGAAGAAGGGTTTGTGCGGCGCTACAATGCGGATCTGGCAAACGATCTCGGAAACCTATTGAGTCGCGTGGTACGCATGACCCTATCGCATTTTGATGGCAGGGTTCCACCATGCGGCGAATTGGCAACCGAAGAGCTGCAGTTGCGCGATGTTACGCTGGAAGCCGTGGCGGGCATGCGTGATGCGGTTGGCCGGATGCGCATCGATCAGGGGCTGGGCGGCCTGGCCGGGGCAGTTCGGGAGGCCAATCGGTATCTGGAACTGCGGCAGCCCTGGACACTGGCCAAGCAGGGACCGGAGGCGCGTGTGCTGATGGGAACAACGTTGTATTGTGCAGCCGAGACGTTACGCATGGTAAGTGGTATGCTCTACCCGGTGATGCCGGCCAAGATGGCGGCGCTGCGTGGTGCACTTGGATGTGCCGATGGCGAGCCAGACTATTCGCGCTTGCGCCATTGGGGCGAATTGGCAAGTGGCACCGCCTTGCAACCTGCGGGACCGTTGTTCCCGCGCATCCAGCCTGCCGCGAAGCAGGACCCTGCGGCCAAGGGAGCCGTGGGTGCGCCAAAAAGTGCGAGCAAGCCAAAGAAGCCCGGCAAGGAGGTGCCTGTTTCAACGGTTGAAGGAATTGTTTCGTATGACACGTTCAGTCAGTTGGATTTGCGTGTCGCGCGGATTCTTTCGGCTGAACCCGTAGAGGGGGCAGATAAGCTACTTTGCTTGCAGGTTGATACGGGGGGGGATTCGCGGCAGATCGTGGCCGGAATTGCCAAGTCCTATGAGCCCGCGGTGTTGGTTGGCAAGCATGTTGTGATTGTCGCGAATTTGGCGCCTGCGCGCATTCGGGGCGTGACCTCCCAGGGAATGTTGCTGGCAGCGGATGCTGGCGATCAATTACGGCTGGTTACTGTTGAATGCGGTGCCGAGCCAGGGGCCAGGGTTCGGTAAAGGATACCGCGATGCATGTGGCCGAAACAAGTCAGAGCGATTGGCGCAGCGGGTTGTGCGAGGATGCACGTGACGTGCTCTACCGGATTGCGCAAGATGCATTGGTTGCTTGCGTCGAGCATCCGGACCAGGCATTTGATTGGGGTATCTACGCGATTGCTCCCGCGCTGCGCCGGGAGATGGCAAGTTTTGTGACGCTGCACTTGCTGGATGGGCGTTTGCGGGGCTGTATTGGCACCTTGGAACCCGTTGCCCCGCTTTTCCGGTCGGTGCATGATAATACCGTGGCGGCAGCATTGCAGGATCCCCGTTTTCAACCCGTGCAAGCCGCGGAATTGCCACTGATCCGACTGACGGTCTCCATCCTGAGTCCCCCTTCGCCGATAGCAAAAGTGGAACATTTTATACCGGGCGAGCATGGCATTATTCTCGAGAAGCATGGTCGCCGCTCGGTGTTCCTGCCTGAAGTGGCTGCAGAGCAGGGCTGGACCCGGAACGAAACCCTCGCGGCCTTGTGCGTCAAGGCCGGACTGCCGGGGGATGCGTGGCAGGCAGAGGCCCATTTTTCCATATTTCATAGCGCTGTTTTGTCAGGTTGAGGCACTTTACTCTGATATCATATTATGGAAAGTCATACATTTGATTATCTCGTCATCGGAAGTGGCATTGCCGGACTCATGTCGGCTTTGCACCTGAGCCGACTCGGGCGTGTCGCGGTCTTGACGAAGCGCGAGGCCTTTGAGAGCAACACCAATTATGCACAAGGCGGCATTGCGTGTGTGATGACAGACGAGGATACGATTGACCGGCATGTGGCAGATACCTTGGATGCCGGTGCCGGCTTATGTGATGAAGCCGTTGTGCGTCAGATTTTGGCGGAAGGGCCAGCCACAATCGCAGAATTAATTCATACGGGTATCCGTTTCAGTGTGCGTTCTGATGCGGAAGGCGGCGGATACGATCTTGGCCGCGAAGGCGGGCACACCAAGCGACGGGTGTTGCATGCTGGCGATTTGACGGGCCGCGAAATTCAGGTTTCGCTGCTACGCGCGGTGGCGGCGCAGCCGAACATCGAGGTCATGGAACATTGCATGGTGATCGACCTGATCACGACAAGCTGGTTGGGTCTGGATGACGAGAACCGGTGTGTGGGGGCTTATGTGCTGTGCCGTCAGACCCGAAAAATCATGACGGTGCGTGCTCCGTTTATCGTGCTGGCGACGGGCGGTGGTGGCAAGACATATTTGTACACAAGCAATCCCGATGTGGCAACTGCCGACGGGCTTGCCCTGTCATGGCGTGCCGGTGTGGCTATCCGTAATATGGAATTTATCCAGTTTCATCCTACCTGCCTTTTCCATCCGAAGGCAAAAAGTTTTCTAATCAGTGAGGCGATCCGAGGGGAGGGGGCCGAGCTAGTGAATGCAGCGGGGGAGCCTTTCATGCAACGGTACGACCGCAGGGGGTCGCTGGCACCGCGTGATATTGTGGCACGGGCCATTGACAATGAAATGAAGTCAACCGGTCAAGCGTGCCTGTATCTTGATATCCGACATAAGCAACCAGACTTTGTGCATGGGCGCTTCCCCAATATCAGCCGAACATGTAAAGGTTTTGGGATCGATATTGCGCATGATTTGATCCCCGTGGTGCCGGCCGCCCATTATTTTTGTGGCGGCGTGTCGGCAGGTGTGGACGGACATACGACGATACCGGGATTCTATGTGATTGGCGAGGCTGCTTGCACAGGTTTACATGGTGCCAACCGACTTGCCAGCAATTCCTTGCTGGAGGGTGCGGTGTGCGCACGCTTGATGGCGCGTAGTGTGGCCGCAATGGGTACACCGGATGCGCGCCCGGACATTCGCATTCCGCGCTGGCAATCCCACGGTGCGGTTCCCAGTGATGAGGAAATCGTCGTCGAGCACAACTGGAATGAGGTGCGCCAGTGTATGTGGGATTATGTGGGCATTGTGCGCACGAATCGCAGGTTGGAGCGTGCCGCGCGCCGGATACAGAACTTGCGCCAGGAGATACGCGAGTATTACCATGACTATCTGGTGACGGGCGATATTCTCGAACTTCGAAATATTGCGGCTGTCGCAGCGTTGATTATCCGTTCGGCACAATCCCGTAAAGAAAGCCGCGGATTGCATTATACACTCGATTATCCCGAAACCAGTCCGGTTGCGCATGATACCGTGATTGCGGATCCGGCAGGGGAGAAGGTATAACGCGGGAGTGCGATGCATAAATGTTAATCATTGATAATCAACGGTATGTGACGTTTTTGACGAATCGTTTCAATAACCAATATCCAACAAGGAATTTCCAATAACCAAGTAAAATACCCAAAGCTATGGACAAACACCCCACGAATTAGCCTTGTTCGGTTGGATATTCCTTGT
>SLBU01000152.1 GCA_007126175.1 Kiritimatiellia bacterium | reverse complement strand
TTGGAACGGTTGCATGTTTTATGAACGTGAAAGGCCGCACTGTGTAAAAAGGGCGATATTTATGAAAAAACCGGAGTGTTTACGGGGGGGGGATGCGATGCCGGCGTACAGTCGGATTGCGTTACTGGAGCGGATCAAAGCGGTGTGCCCGAGCGTGGTGGCGCTGGAAATGCACGCATTATATTTTCTGGAACCGCACGGGGATGCCGATCCGGCCTCGTTGCCCAAGGTGCGGCAGCTATTGGGCGGCGCAACGTATTTTGAGAGGCGGGATGGCTTTGTGGTTACACCACGAAAGGGAACCATTTCGCCATGGTCCTCCAAGGCTACGGACATACTGCGTAATTGCGGGATTCATGATTATGCCCGGATCGAGCGGGGTTTGCATTACCGACTGATGATGGAAGATGGAAGTATTGCGGATATTGAGGCCGCCCGCCCTGTTCTCGGATTGTTGCATGACCGTATGGTCGAAGGCGTTTATACGGATTTGGATGATTTGTTTGAACATCCAGAACCAGCCCCTGGCGTGGTTGTGGCTTTGGGGTCGGATTCAGTCGAGGCACTGCGCAAAGCCAACGTGCGTTTGGGATTGGCGCTGCAGGATGAGGAAATCGCCTATCTCGCCGATGCCTTTTCGCGTATGGGGCGCAACCCGACCGATACCGAACTCGTCATGTTCGGGCAGGTAAATTCGGAGCATTGCCGCCATAAGATCTTCAATGCGGATTGGAATATCGATGGTCAAGCGAAGGCGGAAACGCTGTTTGGGATGATTCGCAATACGCACGCATTGCATCCTGGTAATACCCTGGTGGCGTATAAAGACAATGCCGGTGTGATGGAAGGTTTTGCGGATAGCTGGTTTGAGGTGGAGCGCACGGGGGACGCCCGTCGCTATGTGTTTCGTGAAGAGCAGGTTGACACCTTGATTAAAGTCGAGACGCACAATCATCCGACTGCGATTGCACCCCATCCTGGGGCAGCAACGGGGGTGGGCGGGGAAATTCGCGATGAATGTGCCACCGGCATTGGGGGGAAACCCCGCGCCGGATTGGCAGCTTATATGGTCTCTAACCTGCGCCTGCCGGGCTATGCAATGCCGTGGGAGCGCGACTTCGGCTCCTTTCCTGCGCGGTTGGCAACGCCGTTGGATATTATGCTGGAAGCCCCGATCGGGGGGGCCGCCTTCGGGAATGAGTTTGGGCGTCCGCAGTTGTGTGGGCTTTTCAAGACATTTGAAGATATGCATGCGGGGCGCTACCGTGGCTATCACAAACCCATTATGGCGGCTGGTGGTATCGGGGTGATCAAGCGCCGGCATATCGAAAAGAAGCCGATCCCGGAGGGTGCCGCGATCGTGCAACTGGGTGGTCCCGCCATGCGTATTGGCCTGGGGGGCGGAGCGGCTTCGAGCATGGATACCGGTAGCAATGCGGCCGAATTGGATTTTGATTCGGTACAGCGTGGCAATGCCGAAATGGAGCGGCGCTGCCAGGAGGTCGTCGATGCATGTATTGCGCTGGAGGATGATAATCCGATTTTGAGCATCCACGATATCGGGGCCGGTGGTCTTTCCAACGGGTGTCCTGAGCTGATCGCCGAAACCGGCGGTGTGTTTCAGTTGCGCGCGATTCACAACGAGGATCGCTCGATGAGCCCGATGGAGATCTGGTGCTGCGAGGCGCAGGAGCGCTATGTGCTGGCGGTTTTGCCGACGTCACTCGATGCATTTCTGGCATTGTGCGAGCGCGAGCGTTGCCCGGCGGCTGTGATTGGTACGGCAACGGGGGACAATCGGCTGGTGCTTGAAGATGCCCATTTCGGTGATTGTCCCATTGATTTGGATCTGGAGGTGATTCTCGGCAAGCCGCCGAAGCTGGAACGCGTGGTGGAACATGTTGCGACCGGAGGCGAGCCGCTGGCTTTCGAGGGGGTATCGGTTGCAACGGCGCTGGAGCGGGTATTGCAATTGCCAGCCGTGGCCGACAAGACCTTCTTGATTACGATTACGGATCGTAGTGTCACAGGGATGGTTGCCCGGGATCAGATGTGTGGTCCGTGGCAAACGCCAGTGGCCGATGCGGCGGTAACCATGCTCTCCTTTGCATCGTACCGTGGGCAGGCCATGGCGATGGGGGAACGTACCAATGCCGCCTTGCTGGATGCGGCGGCCTCGGGGCGCTTGGCGGTTACGGAAGCGATCACAAATATGGCTGGGGTACCGATTGGGCCTTTGGATCTTCTCAAGCTATCGGCCAATTGGATGTGTGCTTGTGGCGAAGCAGGAGAGGATGCGGCCTTGTTTGATACGGTCCGGGCCGTCGGCATGGAATTCTGTCCGGCGTTAGGCATCAGTATTCCAGTGGGCAAGGATTCGCTCTCCATGCGTACAGTCTGGCAGGATGCCGATGGCACGGAACGCAAGGTGATTGGCCCGCTAAGCCTGATCGTGAGTGCTTTTGCCCCCGTGCGGGATGTTCGCAAGGTGGTGACCCCAGACCTTAAACCGGGCCGCTCGGAATTGTTTTTGCTTGATTTGGGCGAGGGACGCAACCGGCTTGGCGGTTCCGCCTTGGCGCAAGTGTTCAATCAGGTGGGGGATTGCCCACCGGATATGGATAACCCCGATCTGCTGAAACGCTTCTGGGGGGCGATGCAGGAGTTGGTGGACGATGAGCTGTTGTTGGCCTGTCATGACCGTTCGGATGGTGGTTTGGCTGTCAGTTTGTGCGAAATGGCTTTTGCGGGGCGTCGGGGGATGGATGTGGATCTTGGCGGGCTTGGCACTGATGTGCTCGCGGTACTGTTCAGCGAGGAGCCCGGGATGGTGCTGCAGGTGGAAGAAGGCAACGTGCCCAATGTGCAAGGCGTGATCGAACAGTTCGGTTTGTCAGATATTTTCCACACCCTTGGCACTGTGGAAAAAGAAAAACGCATACGCCTGCGCGTTGGTGACGAGGACGTGCTGGACCGTCCGGTGTTGGCGTTGCATCGCCTATGGTCTGAATTGACGACGCGCATGCAGGCACTTCGGGATCATCCGAAGTGCGCCGAATCTGCCTTTGATCTGTTATTGGCGGATGAAGATCCAGGCATGCAGTTTGCGCTGACCTATGATCCGGAGGATCGCCATGTGGTCACCACGCGCCCCCCTCTGGCGGTCTTGCGAGAACAGGGCGTGAATGGCCAAGTGGAAATGGCGGCGGCTTTTGCGCGGGCCGGCTTTGATTGCCATGATGTACATATGAGCGATTTGTTGGCAGGCCGCGTGGATTTGGCCGATTTCAAGGGCTTGGTGGCCTGTGGTGGCTTTTCGTATGGCGACGTGCTCGGGGCGGGGTCCGGCT
>SLBU01000056.1 GCA_007126175.1 Kiritimatiellia bacterium | reverse complement strand
GCGAAGAAACCGGTGCCGGCCCGGAAATGATCAAGGGCGTACGCGCCTCGTCAATCAGGATGTTGTCCACCTCATCGATGATCGCATACGTATACCCGTTCTGCACACGCTCCTCGGGGCGGAATGCCATGCCATTGTCACGCAAGTAATCAAATCCGAACTCACTGTTCATCCCGTAGGTGATGTCCTTGGCATACTCCAGGCGACGCTCCTCGGGACGCATCGCATTCTGGATGCAGCCGACCGTCAACCCCAGATAGGTGTACACATGCCCCATCCAAGCCGCATCACGCCGCGCCAGATAATCATTCGTCGTCACCAGATGGACGTTCTTGCCGGGCAAGGCATTCAGGTACAGCGGCATGGTCGCCACCAGCGTCTTGCCTTCCCCCGTCTGCATTTCGGCAATTTTCCCCTGATGCAGAACAATGCCACCAATCAACTGAACATCGAACGGTACCATGTCCCAAGCCAGTTCGTGCCCGCAGACATCCACCGTAGTGCCACAGAGCCGCCGACAGGCATTCTTGACCGTGGCAAAGGCCTCGCACAAGATATCATCCAGCGGCTCCCCCTCGGCCAAACGCTTACGAAACCATGCCGTATGGCCGCGTAACGTTGCCTCATCGAGCTGCTGATACGATACCTCCAGCTCATTGATCCGCCGCACCAGCGGCATAATCCGCTTGATGTCACGTTGATTCTTGGTCCCCAACATCTTTTGTAAAACCCACTGCATAATCCAAACTCCTGAAAAAATCGGCGCATCGGTGCCACAACGTTCGCACCGCGCACTCTCGCCATACGATTGCAACCAGCTCGTCCGATCGCCTTTGGGTTGCACACAAATTCAAAAGAGATACTCTATCGTACACACCTCGGAATAACCAGCAGAAATAACCCCGCTGCCTCCTCAGATTCACAAAACAAATCAAAATTTGTGCGATTGTCGTTTTTATCGCTTGCTGAATCTGTCAATCAAACCTAGTATCGGGACATCGTTGATTCGATCGGTCGATTTCATGTGGTGGACGCAAGCAATGGACCAGCCAACCAAGAGTCAGGCATCGCAGCCAATATGCAATCAAAGAAAGAGCACATAACAGGGCACCCTCGTTTTTCCTCTACCATGCGGATCGACCTCATGGCAAATGCAGAGGACCATGCGAGCGGCGCGGCTCCCCTGAATATTCAAACGGATACGGACCCCTCCAGCACAACCATGCAAACACCGGGCGGGCGCGACTTCTGTGAACTCTTCGAGAGCGTCTATGATGCCGCCATCATCACTGAGCCCGATGGCATCATGGTATGCGCCAACAGCCGGGCGGAAGAATTTTTCCAATTCCCCGCCAAACAGTTCCAGGGCATGCACATCACAGATTTGATTTCGGGCTCGAACGAAACGCTGCTGCCAACCATCAACAGCAGCCTGCAGCATGACCGCTTCATCCTCATTCAGGCCTATTGTTGCAGGGCGGACGGCTCTACCTTTCCCGCCGAGGTCTCCGTAAACCTACTGAAACTCTCCGGAAACCAGTGCATCAGTTTCTTTATCCGGGATGTGACATTCCGGAAGGAAGCCGAGGAGAAACTGCGTACGGGGCATACCGCCATCCAGAACTCCGGCAATGGCATCGGGGTCACGGATACCACCGGAAACCTGCAATACTTTAATCCCGCCATGTCGAAATTACTAGGCGTCCACGACGAACAGCAGGAAACGCCCATCAGCCAATATCTCTGCAACCAGGATATTGGCGAATCCATTCGGCGGACGATCCTCGCCGGGCGCCCCTGGAGCGGCGAATTGCAGATGCGTTGTACTAGCAATTCCGATCTCGTTGTGCTTGCTTCGGTCGCCCCTAATCTTGATGCCGACGGCGAAGTGGTAGGCATGGTCTGGTCCTTGCTCGATATCAGCGACCAAAAGCGCATCCAAAATGAACTGCGCCAGCATAACGCACAACTGGCCGACGATCTCAACCTCGCCAATGAGTTTCAACTCGCTTTTATCCAGCGCGAATATCCCACATTCCCCGCCGGTGTTCCACTGGACGAGTCCATCATCGAATTGGGCCACACGTATCTACCCAGCGGGGCCGTGGGCGGCGACTTCTTCGAGATCTTTGCCGTTTCCCTCAGCCAGATCGGAATTTTCATCTCCGATGTCATGGGGCACGGCGTACGCTCCGCTCTCATTGTTGCCACCATTCGTGGTTTAATCGAGGAACTAGGCCCCTTCCGCTATGACCCCGCCGCCTTTCTCTCCCACATGAACAGAGATCTTGCACGAATCATATCCCATCCGGGACAAACCATGTTTGCCTCCGCATTCTATATGGTGCTCGACCTCACAACCGGCAAAACACAATGGGCCAGTGCAGGGCACCCGCCACCACTCCTACTACAGGATGACAATAAAACCGTGATCCCGATGGCTGATACAAACGATGATGCCCCCGAACCTGCTCTAGGCCTCTTTCCCAACACTACGTTTCATGCCCACCAATCCCAAATCCATCCCGGCGACCTGCTGCTGCTATACACCGACGGTATCGCCGAAGCCGAAAACCAGGACGAAGACACGATTTTTGATGTCAGCGGCTTAAAACAAACGCTCGCGCAGCATGCCGGAAGCTCCGTGGCGGCCTGCCTCGAGCAGATTATAACCGATGCCCAGGAATTTTCCGGGAGTGCCCACTTCGACGACGATGTCTGTTTGATCGGCATGAGGCTGCGCGCACTGCTCCCCAAGACGGGCGCATAACAGCCGCTTACTCCTCGTCCGCCAATGGCGACAACGTAATCCGCAACTGTTGCGGCACCAGCAACATGTACTCCGCGAGCGGCAGACGCATCGGCCCCTGCGGATAAACCGGCACACGCAAGGCCCACCCCAAGAGCAAACGATCCACCGAAGAAAGCCCCCCAACCGACACGTCGTCCCAGACGGTATCGAGCTGCAATCGCCCCAACGCGGACGCACCAATGCGCAGCGCGGAAGGCGAATCCCACGTGCGAATATGCCCCGTGGGCCAGGAGACCGCACGATCCAGCGGCAACCACCCTCCCGCATAACGGCTCGCGCCCATCGTGGCCATATCCCAAACCGGATCAGCCGCAGAAGGTAACTCCATCGTCTCCATGATAATGCCACCGTCCACGGTTCCCGGCAGCCCCCAGATCATACACAGCAAGCCACAACCGAAACACCCCGCCCACACATAGCTATGGAACCTCATGATCCTCATACCCCCCTACCATGACTGCTTGTACGAAACGCCTGCAAAAAAATCCCCTCACCATACAATCCGAACCCAACTCCCATCTGCCGGCACCTCTGCCAGCAG
>SLBU01000162.1 GCA_007126175.1 Kiritimatiellia bacterium | reverse complement strand
CACTTCGGGATCATCCGAAGTGCGCCGAATCTGCCTTTGATCTGTTATTGGCGGATGAAGATCCAGGCATGCAGTTTGCGCTGACCTATGACCCGGAGGATCGCCATGTGGTAACCACGCGCCCCCCTCTGGCAGTCTTGCGAGAACAGGGCGTGAATGGCCAAGTGGAAATGGCGGCGGCCTTCGCGCGGGCCGGCTTTGATTGCCATGATGTACATATGAGCGATTTGCTGGCAGGCCGCGTGGATTTGGCCGATTTCAAGGGATTGGTGGCCTGTGGTGGCTTTTCGTATGGCGACGTGCTCGGGGCGGGGTCCGGCTGGGCGGGATCCATCTTATACAATGAACGCCTGCGCGAGATGTTTGCTCGCTTCTTTGCCCGCCCTGAAACCTTCACGCTTGGTGTCTGTAATGGTTGCCAGATGGTGGCCCAACTAAAGGACATTATTCCGGGGGCAAGTGCGTGGCCGCATTTTACCGCGAACCAGAGCGCCCAGTTTGAGGCACGTTACGTCACGGTAGCCGTCCCGGAATCTGCGTCGGTGCTTCTGCGCGGGATGCAAGGTTCGCGCCTCGGCATTGCCGTGGCGCATGGCGAAGGCTTTGCGAATTTCTCGCGCACGGGCAATGCCGCAGAATTGGTGACGCGCAAACTTTGTGCCTTGGCATATGTAGACCCGGCCGGGCATCCGACCGAGCGCTATCCGTGGAACCCGAATGGTTCCGAAGCGGGCCTTACGGGCGTAACGACGCAGGATGGTCGCGTGACGATTATGATGCCCCATCCCGAACGTGGTTTCCGCTCTGCCCAGCTTTCTTATCGCCCCCCCGAATTCTGTCCGGGCGAGACCGGCCCCTGGCAACGTCTTTTCGATAATGCCTGGCGCTTCGTCCAGTAATGATGGGGCAGCCAGTGATTGCAGGGACGTGTATTACGGTTGAGGTGATTTTGGAAAGTCTTGGTGCAGGAGAAACAGAAGAACAGATATTGGCGGCCCATCCTCGCCTTTCTGCAGCCCAGGCACTGACAATATAGGGCAGCGCATCCTTCCTGCCCTTGTCAAGTGCCCGGCGCAGCGCCTTGCCGTCAACGGCCACGATCTCCCCGCAAATCCGTTCACGCAGCCCCTGTGTCCATCGCACGAAACACTCTACCAGACTGACGGTTTTTGTTTAATTGACATTATGATAAAAGGTGTGTTCCTGATTTTTGAAGAGCGCGAAGACCACGAAGATGTATGTGCACGAATGCTAGTCGGCTCTGGCGCACACAATAGCAGCAGAAAATTGACATTTGGGGTGGCCGTGCGATAATCGAAAAATGAAAACAGGTGGCGGGATTCCACCAAACCATGGAGTAGCTTCATGTTTGAGGACATATTCAAAATCATATCAGAGACGCTACCGGAAGCAGGCGTAGGTTGCTTATTGATTGGTGGTTTTGCCGTCAACCATTACGGATACACCCGCAACACCTTAGATGTGGATTTCATGATTGTCGGAACGGATGCCAGCGCCGTGGGGTGCATGATGCATGACGCTGGATTTGTCAATCTAGACGAAAGAGATAATGTTCTGTTCTGCTCTCGTCCTGAAGGAGGTCCGCGAATCGATTTTTTAAAAGTGGATGAGGGGACGATGCAAACGTTGCAAGGTAATGCCCGTGCGATCACGATGTATGGCTGTTCGTTGCGACTGCCCTGTTTACATGATCTTATTGCGATGAAAATCTTTGCGTTGACGCAGAACACGGCGAGGCGCATGGCCAAGGATTTGCCGGATATTGCCTATTTGGCGGTGCTGAACGACCTTGATCTTGAATCGGATCTCAAACCGCTGTGTGATCGTTTTGGTTCCCTTGTTGTTTACAAGATGATCCGTGATCAGATGGAGGCATTGCAATGACAAAGAAAATGACATTGCCTGTGCCGCCCCGTCTTTCCATGGATGACTATATTCGGTTTATTGCCGAAAACTGGAAGAACGGTGACGCCGTGCATATGCAGCGGCAAAAAGATCTGGAAGAGCGCATAGAAAAGCCGTTTTGCATACCCAGTGACGACCCGATGCGGGATTCCTGCTGAAAGGAAGACCAGGATGCTTGTAAGTAGCAATCCTCAATGTTAAATTGACACCCTTGTGTGCCGAACGGCACAATGGTCAGGAAAAGGCTAAATGAAGACGCAAAATGGGTCGATTTTGAGTATTATCCAAGATAAACGGATTTGTCCAAGCGAGCGAGGAAGTCACAGTGCGTCGCAATCGTTTGCGCAGGAACTGAAACGCGTACGCAACATGACGGTTGAAGAGCGTGCATTGGAGGCACTAGGGATGGCAGATCGATTTTCGTGGGTGACCCCAGTTGGAAAGCAGCAACAAAATGGACAAAGCTAAAGAGTTGTTGCGTGCGTCCGAGCAGGTCATGGGAATCCTGCATCGTCGCCAAATTGATGCTGTTGTGATCGGAGCGGTGGCGATGGCAGCTCACCACTATGTACGGTACACGCATGATCTTGATCTCGGGGTTAATGCGGATGTTCAAAGTCTTCGCACCATCACCTCAGACCTGTGTGAGGCAGGATTCCATGCCGAACTACGGGAACCGGATGGACAAGATCCTCTGGGTGGCGTGATTGATGTCACGGGGTCATTCGGTTTGTTGCAGATCGTCAGTTTTGCGGATCGCTTTCCGGCAGTTATCAAGGATGCCCTGCAAGCTGCTTCGATTACTTTGTGCCCCGGAGGGCTCTTGAAATTGGTGCCGTTGCCACAACTTGTCGCCCTCAAGTTATATGCAGGTGGGTTGAAATCGAAAGCAGATCTTGTCGAGTTGTTGCGGCGCAACCCGGATGCAGATCTTGACGAGATTGCCGAAACCTGTGAACGTTACAGGTTGCACGGTTTGGATGAAGTGCTTTGTGAGATTACGCCGCCTTTGGGGAAGAAATAACCTCTAGCCGCAGATCTCGCATCGTGCAGAGGCCTCCAGCCTCTGCCTTGCGCAGTGGCCGCGCCCCATTGCGGCGTTTCAAGCCGAATTGCTCGCGGTTGCGCTCGAAGATGTCCTCGACAAATGCCTTGCTCCCCAGCACCACCCCATCGGTGAAGTATCGCACCCGGCAGTGCAGGGCTTGCTGCAACGTCAGTTTGCCATCACTCTCAAGCACCATTTTTACCTCTTCATGCGAAAAGCCGTATCGACGCTCTGTCTGCTCCCCGCGTGCAAATAGCTGCTGACGGTACTGACCGCCAACCGATTGCCAATCCGCCTCGCCCTGGCCATAATAGGCAAAGATACCGCCAAGCCCCTCACGCGCCTGACGCGAGCCACCACAGGCCTCGCCGTAGCCACAGTAACGATAATCTT
>SLBU01000038.1 GCA_007126175.1 Kiritimatiellia bacterium | reverse complement strand
GGGGACAAGATGACCAAGCAAGATATCCATGAGCAATTTATCCAGAAACTGACGAACGAGCTGGATACGATCAGTTGCGCCGCAAGGTCTTCGATTGCCACGGCGACGAGCGATGCGCACCATGCCGAAGGGAAATACGACACTTTCAGTCTGGAAACATCCTACCTTGCTCGCGGCCAGGCCCGGCGCGTCGCGGAACTGCGGCAGACACTGGAACGTCTGCATCTGATGCCACTGAAAACGCTGCGTGCTGCCGATCCGGTCCAGCTCAGTGCACTAGTGCGCCTGCAATCGCCAGACGGAGAGACGCGGGTGCTGTACATCGGCACCGGCGGTGGCGGCGAATGCATCGAGGTGGAAGGCGAGAAAACCGTCTTGGTCACGCCTCAATCCCCACTCGGTCGCGCCGTCCTCGGCAAAACAACCGGTGATACAGTCTCGATCAACCTCGCCGGTAATCACGAGACCTTCACGGTTCTCTTGGTGGAATAACCCGTAGGGCGATCGCTATACGGGGCACACCCGCATCCTCTCCCCCTACGGCAGATTTCACCATTCCTTGTGCTTCGCTATGTTCCTTGTGGCGCATAGTGCATCTGGACGGAAATAGTCTCTCGCAATGCGATCTCTTGTGCATTCGCAATATGCTTGCTAATCCCGCAGCCAATGGCAGGTGTATCCACCGGGGTTTTTCATGAGATAGTCCTGGTGATACGCTTCGGCATCCGACCAGTTTTTGACGGGTTCGACTGTCGTCACAATGGGGCGTGTCCAGCGCCCGCTCTCTCCCGCTATCTTTATCGAGGCCTGGGCTACAGCTTTCTGTGCGTCATTGCGATAGAAGATCGTGCTGCGGTAACTGTCCCCGATGTCGTTCCCTTGCCGGTTGCGCGTCGTGGGATCGTGCATACGAAAGAACCAATCCTCCAACAATGTTTGCAGACTCAACCGTGCGGGGTCGAAAACGACCATGACGGCCTCTGCATGCCCCGTTCCGCCTCGCTTGACCGCCTCATAGGTTGCATTGGGCAGATTGCCTCCACAGTACCCTACCCGCGTCATGATAACACCTTCCACTTCGCGCAAGATATCCTGCATGCCCCAGAAACAGCCTCCAGCCAGTATGGCGGTTTCGGTTTCCGGGAGCGCCACACCAGCTTCGCGGAAACGTTCCAGATGCGAACCGTACCCCAATGCTTCCATCTCCTGCAGGGGGACAAACCGCAACGCAGCGGAATTGATGCAGTAGCGCAATCCGCCACGATCCTGTGGACCATCTTCGAACACATGTCCAAGGTGCGAGTCTGCCACCGCGCTGCGCACTTCCACGCGTACCATACCGTGCGCGCGATCCATGTGTTCATCAAGAACACCATTGCCAGCAGGCTGCGAGAAAGCTGGCCACCCGCAGCCGGAATCAAACTTGTCGAGGCTACTGAACAGGGGCTCGCCGGATACAATATCGACATACAGACCATGTTCGAAATGCTTGTCATACTTGCCGGTAAAGGGACGCTCGGTACCGTTTTGCTGGGTAACCCGGAACTGCTCCGGTGTCAGTATTCGTCGTAGTTGCTCTTCTGATGGTTTCACAAATGCGCTCCCTTCTGCATATGGTTGTTGTATGCTGGATGCAACGGCTGAATCTATTTGAGATTGGCTGAAAAACGTACCGATCAACAATACGGAAAGCATGGCAAACAAAAAAACAATTCCAGATCTTATATGCACGGTAGATTTCATGTTGCCTATCACGCTATGCCTATGTGTTGATGCAAGAGCAGTCAACCAGCTAACCAAAAAACATGCTCACTATAGATCATTACAATTATACGCTCTATACCTTACAGATGGGGATACCGCACAAGAAATGCAGTGAGGAGAATAATGAGGGGGCATCCCTTGATTTGGAGGCCCGTCCCCTACCCGGCTCCTTGACCCGTCCGGCATTATCATCAGCCACGAACAGGATTGATCGATATCGATATTTAACCGGGTCCTGCAGTTGAAGCGGAATCTTTTCCAGATCCGCGACACGGGCGGTCGGGAACTGCTGACGGAGAGATGTTAACATATAATGACCCCGCGACATGGGCCTTAGACCCGCTTTTTTCGCTACCGGGCTGGATGCGAATTGCTGCATGCGAATGTTGATCCTTGAAGCCCGTTGCATTTTGCGCTACGTTTTCTCTCCAACACACAGGAGACCTGACATCATGAGTAAGACAGCCCCCTTGAAATACAAACGCATCCTGTTGAAACTGAGCGGCGAAACCCTGCAAAATCGTGAAAAGGGCTTGGCGATTGACCCCGATGCCGTATCCAAGGTAGCCAGCCGCATCGAGCATGTTGTCAACGAAGGGGTTGAAGTTGCCATCGTCGTCGGCGGCGGGAACCTCTTCCGTGGGCTCAGTGGTGCCCAGCGCGGCATCAACCGCTCCTGTGGGGACTACATGGGTATGCTGGCCACGATCATGAATGCACTGGCCCTCCAGAATGGACTGGAGCAAATTGGCCTCGCCACACGCGTACAAACTGCCATTTCAATGGCTCGAGTCGCAGAACCCTTTATCCTGCGGCGAACCTTGCGGCATCTCGAGAAAGGGCGCGTTGTCATTTTTGGTGGTGGTACCGGCAACCCCTTTTTCAGCACAGATACGGCCGCCGCTTTGCGTGCCAGTGAAATTGGCGCCAATGCTCTCCTCAAAGCCACGAAAGTCAATGGTATTTATACCGAAGACCCCATGAACAACCCCTCGGCTACCCGCTTCGATACGATTTCCTACACCGAAGCGATTTCCCGTAACCTCAAGGTCATGGATGCTGCCGCCTTTTCCCTCTGCATGGAAAACCACATTCCCATCGTCGTATTCGATTTTTTTTCCGATGATTCGCTTGAACGCGTAGTCGCCGGCGAAACCGTTGGAACCCTGGTAACGGACTAACAAGGAGAGATACCCATGGATTCAGTTGAAGAAGTAGTACTCGAAGCCGAAGAGAAAATGGAAAAAACGGTCGAATTCGTGCAGGAGCAATTTTCCGGTTTACGCACTGGTAAAGCTTCGCCCGCGCTGGTCGAGAACGTTACCGTTCCCTACTATGGCTCGATGACGCGCCTGCGTGAACTTGCCGGCATATCCACGCCGGAACCACGCCTGATTGTGATCAATGCCTACGATCCCACCGCCCTTGGGGACATCGAGAAAGCCATTCTGGCGGCCAACCTCGGGGTCACACCGATGAATGACGGTCGTGTGATTCGCGTTCCGATTCCTGAACTGAGCACCGAGCGCCGTGTGGAGATGACCAAGCTTGCAAAGCGCATGGCCGAGGACGGTCGCATTGCGATCCGTAACGAACGTCGCGAAGCGAATGATGCGGTTAAAGCGCTCGAAAAAGACAGCAAGACCACGCAGGATGAACGCGACGAAACGCTCAAAACCATCCAGAAGCTTACAG
>SLBU01000043.1 GCA_007126175.1 Kiritimatiellia bacterium | reverse complement strand
CCAATATCATTGCCGGCATCGGCGTGGGCATGGCCTCCACCGCATGGCCCATTCTCATTCTTGCCGTCGCCATGGTGCTTTCCTATGTGTTGGCCGGGCTCTACGGCATCGCGATTGCCGCCGTCGGCATGCTTTCCAACACCGGCATCCAGCTCGGCGTCGATGCCTATGGCCCCATTGCCGACAACGCCGGCGGCATCGCCGAAATGGCAGCACTGCCCAAGGAGGTACGCGAACGCACCGACCGCCTCGATGCCGTCGGCAATACCACCGCCGCCATCGGCAAAGGCTTTGCCATCGGCTCCGCCGCGCTCACAGCCCTAGCCCTCTTTGCCGCCTACGTGACCGCCTACAATCACACCCACCCGCATGATCCCCTCAATGGCATCGACATCATCAACCCCTACGTCATGGCCTCCCTCTTCGTCGGCGGCATGCTCCCCTTTCTCTTCTCTGCCCTCGCCATCGGCGCTGTCGGACGCGCCGCCATGGACATGATTCACGAGGTGCGCCGCCAATTTGCCAACATCCCCGAACTCAAAGCCGCACTTGCAATCCTTGTGCGCAATGATGGCAAAGACCTCGAAACATGGTCCCAGTCCGATCGCGACGTCTATGCGGCCGCCGACGGCAAAGCCGAATTCGGACGCTGCGTGGAGATCTCCACCAAAGCCTCGCTGCGCGAAATGGTCGGCCCCGGCTGTATCGCCATTCTCGTCCCCGTGCTCGTCGGACTCTCCCCACGCCTCCTCGGACTCGATAGTAGCCGGGGTGCCGAAATGCTCGGCGGGTTGCTCGCTGGAGCCACCATCTCCGGCGTGCTCCTGGCACTCTTCCAATCCAATGCCGGCGGTGCCTGGGACAACGCCAAGAAAATGATCGAAAAAGGCATCGAAGTCGACGGTCAGACCTACAACAAGGGCTCCGATGCCCACAAAGCCGCCGTCGTCGGAGACACCGTCGGAGACCCCTTCAAGGATACTTCCGGCCCCTCTCTCAATATTCTCATCAAACTCATGTCCGTCACTGCCCTCGTCATCGCCCCCTTCCTATAACCCCTCTTTTTCTCTCTCCCACATGAATCCTGATCGTATCACACATATCCTTTTTGATCTTGGCAACGTACTTGTCGGACTATACCGCATATCAAACGCCTCGGTGCTGTGCCCCGCTTTGCGCGCGGCGCATCAGCCGGAATTTGCCATCGTCACCGACTACGAATGCGGACGGGTGCCCACCGAGGTATTTCTGACCGAAGCGCCGCGTGTGCTTGGTCTTACGATTGCCCCGCAGGCCCTAAAAAGGGAATTTCAACGCATTGTCGGCGAATGGTATCCCCAAACGCCGGAGCTGCTCCAGACGTTGCGTACATCCTACCGCCTTGGCTGCCTTTCCAACACCAACCCGCTGCATATCGAGGCACTCCGCCAGCGCGGCCCGCATCTGGATTTGTTGCACGATTGCTTCCTCTCGCACGAGATCGGCTACATGAAACCCAATCCAGCAGCCTACGAATGCGTCATTGCTGCCTGGCAGGTGCCCCCCGATCACATCCTCTTTATCGACGACCGCCCTGAAAACGTCGCAGGCGCTGCGCAAGCCGGCATGCAAGCCCTCGAAGCCCATGGCCCCGAGGCCGTCGCTGCCGTCTTGCGCCCACTGTGCGAACCTCGCCCATCCCTTGACCGGAGCTAAGATGCCAACAACACCCGTAGCAGCATTAGATATGCAGGACATCGAGGTCGCCTTTGAAGGACGCCCCATCTCGCAGAACGTCAACCTCCAAGTCGCCTATTTTGCGTATACCACCCGCCTACCCCTTCTATTCGGCAATTTGTATATTCTTTCCCTGCATTCGGGCATCCTAGGGTTTGACGCCTCGGCGTAACAAGGGTATCCTAAACTGCGTCTTTGCACGGAAGAACCCCAATTCAGGATTATACATGAAAGTTCTTGTTCTCAACGCTGGCAGCTCATCCCTCAAATTTCAGTTCTTTACCATGGGGAAGGAAACCATGCTTGCCCGGGGCCAGGTGGAGCGGCTTGGTTCCGATGACCCGACGCTGCTTTACCATCGTCACGACGGCTTGCAACACGAAGCCAAGCTGACCATCAAGAATCACACGGAGGCCCTGCAGGCGATCTGCAATTGCCTGATCGACCCCGAAAAAGGCGTGATCCAAGCCTTGTCAGATGTGCAAGCCATCGGGCACCGGGTGGTGCATGGCGGCGAAAGAGTCACAAAACCCACACTTGTCACACAGAATATCAAGGGCATTATCCACGATTGCTTTGCCTTGGCCCCCTTGCACAACCCTGCAAACTTTTCAGGCATTGAAGCCTGCGAACAACTGTTTCCCGGCATCCCGAATGTGGCCGTCTTCGACACGGCCTTCCATCAGACGATGCCGCCGGAATCCTATCTCTACGCCGTACCCTACGAACTATACACAAAATATGCGATCCGCCGTTATGGGTTTCATGGCACCTCGCACAACTTTGTGGCGCGCGAGGCCGGCATCATGCTGGGGATGCCCTATGAACGCCTGAACCTGATCACCTGCCATCTGGGCAATGGTTGCAGCATTACCGCCATTGACCACGGGGTAGTGATCGACACCTCCATGGGAATGACCCCGCTGGAGGGCTTGATGATGGGCACCCGGTCCGGCAGCCTGGATCCCGCCGTGGTATTGCGGCTCGTGGAACTTGGACATTCCCCCGCGGAAGTCGACCGCATGCTGAACAAGCAAAGCGGTCTGCTCGGTGTGGCAGGTATCGGCAGTGGCGATATGCGCGACATCATTGCCGCAGAACGCAAGGGCGACCAACAGGCCCTGCGGGCCCGCCGTATGTTCACCTCCCGCATCGTCAAGTATATCGGGGCCTACTTCGCCCTGCTTGGCGGTGCCGACGCCATCGTGTTCTGCGGCGGCATCGGCGAATGGAGCGATTATATCCGCGCCAAAATTGTACGCAAATTATCCTGTCTCGACATTGAACTCGATGAAAAAGTAAATAGCCGCTGTAGCGGGGTGCGGGACATCATCTCGACCCAGCGCAGCCGTAGCAAGGTGCTGGTGATCCCCACCAACGAAGAACTGATGATTGCCCGGGGCGTGGTAGACACCCTTGCACACAATCCCGCGGAAGTAACAACTGGAGAATAAATGAATGCCCTTGAACGCTTTATAGAAATTGCCCGCGCCGCCCCACGCCGCATCGTGCTGCCGGAAGGGCAGGATCCACGCGTCGTCGCCGCTGCCAACCACGTCATCGAGCAAGGTATCGCAGAAGAAATCATTGTCCTGGGCACAGCCGAAGAAATCGATGCCGCCTGCACAAAGGCGGGTCTCTCCGAACGCAAGTTCACGGCGCTATCGCACACGACAGCGCAGGAATTTGACACGATGGCCGACCTCTATTATGAGATTCGCCAGCAAAAGGGCTGTACCCGCGGTCAGGCACGCACCGCGGT
>SLBU01000088.1 GCA_007126175.1 Kiritimatiellia bacterium | reverse complement strand
TCCGGTAGATGTTCGAGCCCCTCGGTTTGCAATCCTGCCTCGTGCAGGGCAGCGACCACTTGCTCCGCCTTGTCTGTGGGGACGTCGCGAATTTCGAGGTTCTGGCGGTTGGTGAACATAATGTCGCCATTGCCATTTTGCCGGGCAATCTCGAGGAGATTATTGGAGGCTTGGGTACGAAGTTCGGAGCGTGGGATAATCACCCGTACTGTGACGCGTCCGTTCTGGATTTGTGGCACGACAGGCTCTCCATTCAGGATGGGGCGTCCGATGTCGGGAATGGGCGATGTGGCCTTCTCGATACGATCAAGTCCGTCAATGCCACGCTCCTGCATGATCTCCAACAGCCGATCGCCAAATGCGGAAGCGCCCATTTCGTCGACGACTACCTTGAGGCGTGCGAAGGCGCGTTTGCGCCGGTTCCCGTAGCGCCGGAATGCCTCGACAGTGGCGCGGCTTACTGCGAGCACGAGATCCTCAGGAACCCAATCGAAAATGACTTTGGCCAGATAGGGACGCGCTCCGAGTCCGCCACCGGCATGAAATTTCCAGCCGATAACGCCGTCGCGCACCACGGGCACCCAGCCTTGGCAATTCATGAGGGTTTGCGCCCCGGCCTCGTTCGCGCAGGCCACGCTGATCTTGTGTTTCCTGGGGAGATTGCGCTGGTTCTGGATTTCGTCGTCTTCCGCGAGCATCCGGATGATACGGGCGGCATCCCCGGTCTGGTAGGGGCTATCGCCGGCAAGCGAAGAGCCCACCACATTACGCGGGACATCGCCGCAGGCATTCTTGGTGGTGATGCCAACCTCAGCCATGCCTTCGAGAACCTTGTGGATATCCTGCTGGCGGATCCAGTGAAACTGGAGTGTCTGCCGCGTGGTGATGCAAAGTTCGCCTTGTCCATAGGTCTCGGCCAGATCGACCGCGCGTTGGAATTGGGTTGTCGTCATGCGGCCACCGGGGGTAACCACGCGAATCATGAAGAACCCTGGCTGCAACTGGGCATACACGCCGGACCATTTATACATGGCGATTTCATTGGGGGGAATGGTTTCCAAGGGGCGCTTGGCGATCTCACGAAAATCAAAATCACACCCGATCTCGATTTTGTCTCGTTCGACCGGGGTCAGGTCTTCTTTGGCGGGCATGTCGTTCTCCTCTTGTTGCTTTGAATGCGTATGTGCTATCAAAAGATGAATACGCGAGGATGTAAACCCTCGAATCAAATTATTTTTGTACATATTATTTACACGTACAGTTTAGTAGGGTTTGGGGCGGGAGGTCGACTTCCATCGACTGACGTCGACTTCCATCGACGGCTACTGGGGGCGGCTTAGCCGCCCCCCCCGCCGTCGCCCAGTCGATGGAAGTTGAGGAGAATGTGGACAATAGGAGAAGAAAGGATGCATGGATATGAGTGGAACAGTAAGAGTGGGAAGTCGCGATAGCCAGTTGGCGCATGTGCAGGTGGGTGAGGCGCAAGCGCTTTTGCGAGAGATTGGACTTTCGCTTGATCTGCAGCCCGTCTGGTTTTCGAGTCCGGGGGATCGTGACCAAGAGACGGGGCTGGAGGAAGCGCCGGCCGACTTTTTCACGCGGGATCTGGATGATGCGGTTCGCGCGGGCACGATTGATTGCGGGCTGCATAGCGCGAAGGATTATCCGGAGCCAGCCCCCGAGGATATGGATTGGTTCTGGTTGCCTTGTCCGCATGACACACGCGATGTTCTTGTTGGCAGCCTTTCGCCGCGCGTGGTTGGTGTGAGCAGTGCACGCCGGCGGGCCTATGCTGCAGAAGCATTTCCTGGTGCCGAGATGGGACCGATTCGCGGCACCATTGAACGGCGTCTTGCGCAGGTGGATGCAGGTGATTTTGACACTGTGATTATGGCAGGGGTTGCCTTGGTACGTTTGGGATTACAAGACCGAATTGCGGCATGGATTTCGCCAGAGGATTTACCGACGCCGGTAGGGCAGGGTTCATTATTGGTCTCCTTTCGTGCAGGCGACGCCCGCATGCAACGTTTGCGGTCGCTTTTTGTGCGGCCTGTGATTCTGGCCAGTGCCGGCACGAGTGCCGAGACTTGCAGCATGGGTGTGGTGGAGGAACTCCAGCGGGCGGATGTTTGCCTGTACGATGCCTTGCTTGACCCGCAACTATTGCAACATGTGCCCAAGCATACCGAGGCCGTATATGTCGGCAAGCGCAGCGGCAAGCATAGCCACAGCCAGCAAGAGATTTGCGATCTCTTGGTGCACTATGCCCGGATGGGTAAACGCGTGGTGCGTTTGAAAGGCGGTGATGCAGGGATGTATGGTCGGTTGGCGGAGGAGGTGGATGCATTAGATGCATTGGCGTTGCCGTATCGTGTGTTGCCGGGGGTGAGCAGCGTGCAAGTGGCAACAACAGGGACGGGACTGCTGTTGACGCGCCGGGGCATCACGGATCGCATCCATATTTTGAGTGGACACAAGGCGGAAGCGCATCATCCGCAGTCTGATGGATCGCAGAGTGAAGTAATTTTCATGGCGACGCGTTGTCTGGCTGATATTGTTGCAGAGCGGTTAGCTGCCGGGTATGCCCCGTCGACCCCTGCGGCCGTAGTGCTGGCTGCTGGGTTGCCCCAGGAACAGGTTATCTGTGGAATGCTTTCAGATATTGTCGAGCGTATGGGGCAAGTGGAAAAGGGGGATGCACCGGGGTTGATTCTGCTGGGACCTGCTATGGATGGATCCTATCGCTATCAGCAGCATGGCGCTTTGCGGGACATGCGCGTCTGGGTCACCTGCAGTGAGGATGTGCAACCGCGTGCCTGTCGTGCGGTGCGTGATTATGGTGGCACGCCGATTTCGCTGCCGTTGATTCGACTGGTGCCGGTAGCTGTTGATGTGGACTGGAAGGCGTATGATTGGATGATTCTGACGTCACCAGCGGCAGTGCGCTGCCTGCTGGCACGTGAGATTGATTTGCGCACGTTGCCGAAGATTCTCTGTTGTGGCCCGGGGACGGCCAAGGCTTTGCGGCGGGTGCATATCGTGCCTGATGCACAACCCGCGAGTTCGTTTAGCTCGGATGGGGTTTTGCAGGAAGCCCAACGGATTTTCAAACAGGGAGCGAGAGTATTGCGGGTGCGCTCGGATCGAGCGGGGGAGGGGTTGGCGCTGGCTTTGCGTGATGCAGGGTTTCAGGTGGATGATGTGGTGATCTCGCGCAATGAAGTGCTGCCCGTGCAACAACCGCCGCATTACGATGCCGTATTGTTTGCCAGTGCATCGGCGGTAGATGCTTATCTCGCGCAATGTAAAAAATCCTCGTTAGATGGGAAAAGGATCGGGATTATGGGACACAAGGAAGCGCAGCGGTTGGCGGCGGCAGGCATTGACAATGTTTGCATTCCGAAAATCTTTACATTGGATGGCGCGGTTGCCACGATGGCGGGTCAGATGGTGGAGGAATGGATATGAAGGAATTTCCAGATGTGCGGTTACGGCGATT
>SLBU01000104.1 GCA_007126175.1 Kiritimatiellia bacterium | reverse complement strand
CTGAACTCTGAACACCTGAACACTCGCACCACAGAAAACGCTAAACAGCAAAACACCGCTTCACACGGAAACTAATTTCAAATATTTTTGGCTAGGGTATAGATCTGCTTATGAAAATCTTGTCACTACAGAGTGAAACGGATGTTTGTTTTCGAACGGTTTCTCTCGCAGAGAGTCCTTGTGAGAGAATGAGGGGGCTTTTGGGCAGAAAGTGCCTTCCGGTGGGGCATGCGATGTGGTTTTCTCCCTGTGCGTCCATCCACACCTTTTTCATGCATTTCCGTCTAGATCTTGTCTTTCTTAGCCGGGAATTGGTTGTTACGGATGTTCGGATAAACGTGAAACCGTGGCGGGTTGTGGTGGGTGCACGTGGCTCTTACAGTGTGCTGGAGGCGCAGACCGGCTGGTTGCCTGCTCCATGTCTTGCGGTAGGAACGCGGTTCTTCCAAGCCAGTATATGTGCATAAGGGCGAAATGCGGCTAACCGCGAAACCGCATGCATTGTTAGCAAAAAGAGGGCTTTATTGGGGGACAGCCGGGCGCTGCAGGGGTTTTTGATTGATGATCTCTCTTGCGGGAATTCTTTGGATAATCCCCGGGCGTACTTCTATCCTGATGTCTCCATTGGCCATGGTGCCCAGATACACGCCGGTGTAGACCTCGCTTCTGGTTCGAATTTCCAGATCCGGTATGAATTGTCGTTCGAGCCTTCTGGGTTGCAATACGGTTGTTTCATTCTTGTTAATCGTGACGTTGAACGTAAGAGGATAGAACCCTTTTGCGACCAGTTTTACTTCGCGCTCGCCATGCGGGACGAGGTCGATCGTGAGGGGATTGGAAACCTGGTCGGTTTCGTCGGGCTTGAAACTGGTGGTGCCGCGTTCCACGCCATCGATATAGACCTTGATACCGGCAGGCTGGGTCACGACTACCAGTTGCCCTGCGTTGGACTGCAGGCGAAGTTCCTCGGTTTGGTTGGCTGCATTTGCAAGCTGTACTGTGCGGGCCATTGGTTCATGTCCGGGCAATTCTCCCCTGATTCGATATGTCCCCGGGGTAAGATTTTCGAGAGTCACCGGCGATACGCCTACAAATTGGTTGTTTACGTATATTCTCGCTGCGGCAGGGATCGATACTACTTGCATGGTTGCGGGTATGGGGGTCAACGCTGCATGGATCTGTGCGTTTTGCCCTGCTGCCAGTCTGATTGTCTCGGTGAACGGCCTGTACCCTTCCATATGTAGTTCAAGCGTTGCGGAGCCTTGGGGCACTTGGTCAACGGTTGCCGGCGTTGTTCCGCGGGAAGCGCCATTGAGCGTGATTCTTGCGCCTGGGGGGCTAGATGCAATGGTTAGTGCTGCCGAGCTTGAGATCAGGGTCTCTTTGATGTGCCTAGGCGCACGCCCTGTGATGGCAAGATCAATGGTTTTCTCGAGGTATCCTGATTTACTGAGGTGCAGGGTGTGCTGCCCCATGGGCAGGTCAGTCAGAAGCAGGGGGGTTGTGCCCTTGTTCGAATTGTTAACTTTCACCTCCACGCCTTCGGGGACTGTGTGAATCAGTACGAGCCCGGTAAGGGGTTCGAGCTCGATATTGAGCGGGATTCTTTCGCCTGCGGCGAGTGTGATGGTTTGGCGGTGCGTATTGAATCCTCTTGCCTGTACCGTGATGAGATGGGTGCCCGGTTGTAGCTCGGTGGTGACATAGGGGGTGGCGAAAGGCCCCTCGCTGTTTATATAGACTTCGGCTGCTGCGGGTATTGCTTCCACTCTCAGGGACGAAAGTGAAGATGTCTGTTCTTGCGCTGTTGCGAAAAGAACGACCCCGAAAAAGAAAATGGACATGATATATCGGGCTATTCGTATCATCGGTTTGCCTTTATGCGTTCCTCAATATCAAGAAGTTGTCTGCGGGCCTGCTGATTCCGATCGTCGGATCTGTCAGGTATCATTTCCTGTATGATTCGAAGTTTATCTGCGGCACTCTCCCACTCTTGCAGGCGGATCGAGCGTTCGGCCTGGAAGGAAAGGTTCTCGTATTGTTCCTGGATGATTCGTTTGCACTCGGCGATCATGGAGAGGGCGTCGGCATAGAATGCGGGCTTTGGTTCCACGGTCTCAAGGTCGATCACGGCTTTCTGGAAATTTTGCAGTGCCTCGAACAGGTTGCTGTATCTGATGGCGCGTTCGGCGAAGAGGCTTTTGGCAGTGAGGTAGGCACTTTCGGCCATTTCCAAGAGTTTTTCGGTGGAAAACTGGATGGCCCAGAGCCCCAGTTCATTTTTTCCGAATACCTCTATGTCTTCGCGTAAATCCTTGAATTCGGCGGGCTCGGGGCGGTTGCGTACCCTGACGGTATGTGTCTGGTTGTTGATTGTGATAGAAAGATTCCACTGATGAAAGGTATCGGGTTGAACGCCGGTGTACTCCTTTCGCAGATCAAAGAAGGACGAGTTCCGGATGCGTCTGATGAGACTTCGCACAAGTTCTTCGTCCAGTTTCTTCTCCTTGCGAACGGTTCGATTGTTGATGATGTCATCGATCTCGATGGCGATATCCCGTTCCGGCGTGATGGTGAGGTGATAGCGGAAAATGTTGGATGCATCGGCTTCGATTTTTTCGTACTCGATGAAAAGCAGATCCTGTTGTGGTTTTACAGCCAACGGTGAGACTTCTTCCTTATCGGGAGGTGTAATTAACAGCGCGATGGCAGATACCATCAAGGTGACGGTAATGATGGACCCTATGATGATCAGCAATTTCGATCGTCCCAGGCCCTTAGGGGGGGGGGCAAAGGGCGCTTTGGATTTGGCTTTAGGGGATGCCGCAAGGCCGAGGTCAAAGCGTCCCGGAGCACTGGCAAAGGGCGGTGCTTGGGTTCCGTTGTTGACGACTTTCAAGATGGTGTCGCCCACTTCCACGAGGTCCCCTTGTTGGAGTGGCTGCTCCATGATCTCGGTGCCATTGACCATGGTGGTGTTGGAACTGGCTAAATCCGTGACCATTAGTGTGCCTTCGGGGGTGAAAAGAAAGCGGCAATGGTACCGGGAAAGGGCCGGGTCCGAGATGACAATGTCATTCTTGGCGGCTCTTCCCAGCCGTGCGCCGTGGGGGGGGATGTGAAGTTCCTTGCCGCTCTCGAGCCCTTCTTCAACAATCAGGTGAATGGTTTTCATTATTGTCCGTCAGGGTATCAGGTTAAAACGCCAGATGTCAAGGTGGGTGCATGTTTGCGGCAACCGCAGGGATTTTCAAAACATTTGTTGCGCGGCCTGGTAGAGGATTGGTCCTAGTAGAATCAGGAAAACGCCCGGAAAAATAAAGAGCAGGAGCGGGGCGAGCATTTTCACGGGGGCCTCGTTGGCAAGTTTTTCTGCACGTTCAAAGCGTTGTTGTCGGATCTGCTCGGACTGTATGCGCAGGATGGAGCCAATACTGACGCCCAACTCGTCGGCCTGGACCAGCGAATTTACCACTGCGCGTATTTCCTGGAGGTTGATCCGTTGTGCCATAGCCTTAAGGGCGGCACGGCGTGTGTGCCCGAGCTGTATCTCGCGAATGACCCTGATGAGTTCCTCGGTTAGAGGATCAATGGTAGCACGTTCGACGTTGCGCTGTAGCGAGGTCATAAAGTCCATGCCAGCCTCTACGGATAGCGTCAAGAGGTCGAGGACGAACGGTAGAGAGCGCCGGATCTGGCGGTGTCGTGTTTTTACTGTTTGGGAAAGCCAACTCGCGGGCGCTACCGAGAGGAGCAGGGGGCCGATTAGGTAGAGAGCGGGTGCAAGCTTCCCGAGGATTGATTCAGGGTTTGTGGATACGGCACTATAGATCAGCAGCACCCAGGGAATCCCCAACGTGAGGGGTAGCACGATTCGCAGCGCCATGATCTCAGTGGCGGTGATCAAATCCTCGAATCCTGCGGCAATAATGTTGCGGTCGATGGTGGTTCGGGCTTTCGCAAAAAGCGGTTTCTCGAACAATGGGGATATATTGGGTACAAGGGGCAGCAGCAGCCGGAAAAGCAGGGGGATCTTGCGTTCCTGTTTGCGTCCGTCTGCGAGTGTGACGTAGGTGATTTGCTGCGCGATGGTGCCGCAATGCCACGCCACACCAGCGGCGGTGAGTGCCCAGAGTCCTGCTATAAGGTAGATCATCATATCAAACATCAATATCGATAATTTTTTTAATCACAAGCCAACCGACGATAATGAGCAATATCACGATGCCGATTACCAGTACGCCCACTGCGGAGTGCAGGAATGGCAGCATGATGTCGGGCTTCATGACCATCAGGATTCCCCCCATGATGGCGGGCATGCAGGCTGCGACAATTCCCTGCATACGCCCCTGGGCTGTCAGCGTTTTGATTCTCATTTCAATACGCATTCTTTGGCGAATCGTATGCGAGATGTTCTCGAGAATCTCAGTGAGATTGCCGCCGGTCTTCCTGGCGGTCTCGATCGCTGCGATGACGAGGGTGAGATCGTCGCTTTGCACTCTTTCCCCCAGATTTTCGATTGCATCGCTGAAGCTGACGCCGACCCTGGCCTGCTTGAGGAAAACGTCGAACTCCTGTGAGATCGGGCGTTGTCCTTCTTTTACAACGGCCTCGAAGGCCTGCATAATACTGAAGCCTGCTTTGAGCGCATTGCTCATGTTTACGAGCGTTTCTGCCAGTTGGAGGTTGAATGTCTCGAGCCGTTTTCGTTTTAGATAGTTCAGGAGGTAGCGGGGCGAGTGGAATGCGCCATAGGCGCCAGCGGAAGCGACCAGAACGCCGGCGATAATTCCCGTGGAGGACCGGAAATTCCCGACCAGCAGGAAAAGAATCAGGAATACAGCGACACACAGGGTCCATCCAATATCTGCAATTCTCTTGGGTGGTATGAACAGAAAGATGTTTTCAAATTCCGTTGCTGTTTCCTGTGAGTAGGTTTGTGAATATACCTCAGCACCCGAGATCAAGGATGAAAGCACAACGTACGTGATGCCGGCAAAGCTGAACATGAAGAGTGTTGGAATGATAATAGTCATAACCGCGAAGGTGGGGTAAAGATTGTCTGATCGATGCTCAATCCGCGAGCGGAGATTTCTTCCATAAACGTTGGCACGGATCCGGTGGGGGTAAGGGCTCCGGTTACCTTGCCGTTTTCGTCGACACCGGTTTGCTTGAAGGCAAAGATGTCCTGCATGGTAATCTGTTCGCCTTCCTGCCCGACAATTTCCGTTACATTGGTGACCTTTCTTGAGCCATCGCTGAATCTTGATTCATGCACAATGATATCTACAGCAGACGCGATCTGTTCGCGAATGGCGCGTACGGGCAACTCCATGCCAGACATCAGCACCATGGTCTCGAGGCGGGATATGACGTCGCGCGGTGCATTGGCATGCACGGTCGTCAGGGAGCCGTCGTGTCCGGTATTCATGGCCTGCAGCATGTCCAGCGCTTCGCCGCCGCGGCATTCTCCGACGACCACGCGGTCGGGGCGCATGCGCAATGAGTTGCGCACGAGATCACGGATGGTTACCGCGCCTTTACCCTCGATGTTCGGGGATCTGGCTTCGAGGCTCACGACATGATCCTGTTTGAGCTGCAGTTCGGCGGCATCTTCAATGGTTACGATCCGATCCTGTGGGGGAATGTAGCTACTGATGACATTCAGCAAGCTCGTTTTGCCTGAACCGGTGCCGCCTGAAACGACAATATTCTTGCGCAGGATCACGCAGATTCGGATAAATTCCGCCACGTGGGGGGTGATGGTTCCGAAGTTGATCAGATCTTGATCCGTGAACGGTATCTTGGAAAATTTGCGTATGGTCAGGCATGGGCCCACCAAGGAGAGCGGATGAATAATGGCATTCACACGTGATCCATCCGCAAGTCGGGCATCGACGTATGGCTGGCTTTCGTCGATGCGCCTGCCAAGCGGAGATACGATGCGTTCGATTATGGCCATGACAGAGGACGCATCCATAAAGGTCTGAGGGGAGCGAATGAGTTTGCCGTTTTTCTCGACATATATTTGATTGGGCCCGTTTACCATGATTTCAGTGATCTCGTCATCGGCAAGAAATGTTTCAAGCGGCCCGAGGCGCAGGGCTTCATCAAATATTTCCCTGGCAAGTTCGTGCGGGTCTATGCCGTGCGGCAGTTTTTCGCGTACATCCTGCATAATGCCGTCAATGGTCGCTTTGGCCTTATCGGTAAGGTCCTTTTCCTTGATGCCCGATAGCGACATGCGCTTGATGTTCATCCGCGCCACCAGTTCCTGGTGAATTTGCTGCTTGATGGAACGTTTCTGATCCAGAGCGGCATCGTCCAGGGTGTGCGCCGGGGCTTGGAGGACGGCGGGCGGTAGTGGTTCCGCCGGGATGTCTGGCGGTTCGATCGGCACCTGCTCGGGCGCGGGTTCCGGTACGGGGCGGGCGGTAGGATTTACCACCAGCGAGTAGGTGCCCAAATCGATCTGTTGCCCGTTCGTCACGCGCGAGCGTACGGAAATCGGGGTTCCATCCAGCAGGGTTCCGGTTTCAGAAGCCAGATCCTCTACCCATATGGCGTCGTCGAGAATCGTCAGGATGGCATGGCGAAAGTCCACGGAATCTCCGGGGAGACAGATCTTACAGTCGGCATCGCTGCCGATTGAGTAGGTCCCTGCCTCGAGCTCAAAGGATGCGGCCTCGCGGTTGGGGCGATGTATTTCAAGTATGGTATTGGCCATGATTTGTTACTGCACGTTGGTTTTGTGTCTGATGTGCTGCTGTCGGTAGAGGTTGTACTCCATCAGATTCTCTTGCAGATGCTCGAAGTTCACGGTGGGGAGGTCGCGCTCAAAGTATACGTCCTCGCGGTTGCGCAAGGATAGCGTCAGGCGTCCCTGTAGTTGTTCGGCGAATACGAGCAGTTCCGCCTCTCGAGGGGTTACCTCTACCGTGACCGTACTATAGCCTGAGGCGGTTCGCGCTGGCTGCGCGAGTTGATCAGAGGCGATCTGTGTGCCTGTGGCAAGAATGCTGACATCCTGAAGGACGGTAAGGGTTACGGTTTCCATTTCGCCTGCGATCGTTTTAGAGGGAAATGAGAAGGTGCCAATGATATCCACCTTGTCGTTTGGTTTGACCATGCCACTTACGGCTGCCGCGCCCCCAACCGAGAGCGAGATGGCTCTCATGCGGTTGTTGATGATGGATGCGAGCCCACTGTCTGTGGCGGCACCACCTTCAATATCAGACCACAATACCGGACTGTCTTTCTTGATGGGAAAGACTACTCTGCGACCGAGCAGCCGCATCCCGTCCTTTACTTCCACTGCGCGATCCCCGACATTCACTTTGAAAACATTTCTTGCAATGAGATCGGACTGCTGGAGTCTGGTTCCGCTCGGAATGTCGTGTGCAGCAACGAGAACACGTACCTGCACTTGTTGTTGGAAGAATTCTTCTTGCAGTCGTCTGAACTCGGCCTCCTTCCGGCGTGTGAAGTTCATCGTGAGAATGAAGGCAATAATGCCTATGGTAATCGATAGAATCGGTATCAGTTTCTGCTTCATGTATGTATCCTCGGTCGTTTGCGCCTTATGTCAAGCAGTATACCCCTTATTGCGGGGTAACTTGATTGTATCAGATCCGTTGCCCACCACCAGGGGGGAACGCACTGTGGGGTACTTTTTATGGTATTTTGAGTCTCTTGTGCAACAAGGTAATCCGTGTTTCGGTACGGTTGTCGACTTGTTCAATTCCGACGCATGCCACTTCCTGTTCGCGGATGAACACCATCATCCCTTCTGGCCTTGCTTCCATCGCTGATACGGGACTATGCCAACCATCCGCCTGCATGGTGCCCCGATAAAATTCGCGTACTTGCGCGGGGGCGGCTTGCGCGCGCAAGATGCTAAGGTGCATATCGGCGGTTTCGTCGTGCGCATAAAAGGCTTGCGTGCTCTGCGGATAGCGGGGAAGCGAAAATGGGCGTTTTCGCGTGGCGTCGGCAGAGGTCTGCCGCTGGTAGTGAAACAGCAGGGGGGTGCCTGAGAGGGTCAAGCCGGTAAGACTTGTGAATGTACCCCTGGCGTTGAAAGATATGGACCTTACGCTGTTGGCCCAGGAACGGCTTGATGCTGGGAGTCCATATACGGAGATGCTTGCCGCACTGCCGTTCACGGTCATCTCGGTCTGGTAGGCCAGCTTGCCGCCGATCCCTGCTACAAATCTTGCGATGTTGCCTGCTACCCCCCATCGCAAATACACTTTTGCTTCGGAGACGACAGCCGCAAGGAGCGCGCTTGCCACACAGGCAAGCACGATTCGCTGTCTGACCCCGGCGGGGGGCGGTGTTAGTAAATGCCTTTTGTCCATGTCATCCATACTTCTGATTCAATGGTTATGGTATCTGTTCCAGAAACCAGTCTTTGAAACCCGGGGAGCAGATTGGTTGTTGCGGAGGACTGTCCGCGTAGTAGACCGAAGCCGGCCGCAAGCACGGTTGGGGAGCTGTGCAATGTGCTTATGGGGTTCGGAATCTGCTGGAGCAGGTTCCAATCCGCGGCATCGGCGACAGAGCGTTCAATGGTCGTATGGTAAAAGGAAGCTGATGATGCCGTCACCGGCACGTCATCGGCGGTGTAGCGTTTGCCATCCGGGCCTTCATTCCAAGTCTGCAAAAAACCGGGTGTCGGGAATAGGACGGTGTCCGATTGCATAAATGCTGCCACGTCCGCACGGGCATCCATGGTGGCCTGCGTGCGCATCATCCCGATTTTGGTAAGTTCCAGCATGGCCAGCAGCACGACGACGATGCCAATCATGCAAACGGAAACCTCAATCAATGCCTGGCCGGATCGTTTGCAAGAGGCCGGGCTTGCGGCTTTTCCGTTGCCGTGTTCCGTTACCGTGCCATGCTTTTTTATGGTTATGTGGTGCCTTTGCATACGTAAGTTCTCGTTAGTGTCCTCGCCTGGTTCCCCCGCCTCGGCGTCTGCCCGGTCCAGGTGATGGTGGCAGCACGCAGAGATGGCTATTCACCGCGAGCCATTGCACGCCCCTGTGCCTGAATGCGGGGCTTTCCCATTTGGCATGTGTGAGCTGTTGACAGTAGTAGCAGCCAGATTCTAGCGAGGATGGGCCTCTTGCCAGATATGGCTCCAGATGCGTCTCGATATGGTTGCGCCATGCAATGTCATAGGCACCTGCACCTGCACCTGTCGCAGCGTCCACGGGGATCAGGGCTACCTCATGGAAAGCCGGCAAAACCAGCGTATAGCTGTTGGGGCGCTCTCTGTCAGGAAGATATCCGAACGGCTTGGCGGCTGCCGTCCAGACAACACCGGGGGCGCTCTGGTCGGGCGTCAGCAGAGAGCTGTCTTCGGCGATGATCCGCAAGATGGCATCTGCCCCCGTGTAATTGTATTCCGGTTTTAGCGGTCCGGTAAGAGGAAAGCGGTCTTCCCCGGAGGTGTTCATTACGTCCCATGTGCCCCAGCGATCCGGGTCGTAAGCAAACCATGCGGCATGAGTGGCCATCGCATTGGTTGTTATCACGCCAAGGCTGCTGTCTGCGGCAAGGCTGTTGAGCAGGTCTCTAAAGGTGTCCTCCTCGGTTGTCATCGTTGCGAGCTGAGCCCTCTGGGTATTCAGCCACAGACCGAAGATTTCCGGGTTTTGATAGTACCTGTTCTCAATAGGCGGAAGTGGGGGCCAGCTCTGGTAATTGACGTAGTTTTCCAGGAGGCTGTAGTTATGGTGGTAGAACCAGCACCAGTAGGAACTGGCCACGGCATCATAGAAACTTTGGTCCAGAAGTGTATGGTCGCCTGCCAGGTCGGAATAGAAATGGGTGTTGTCGGGGCCGGCAGCGACACCGTTGTTCGCAACCGATTCAAGCATGGCGGCATATTCCTCCCACGCCCCTTCGTAGGGTTCCGGGAAAAGCATATTGCCACTGCCGTCGGTCCGGTGGGGGTACTCCTCCCGTACCCGTTGAGCGTGCGCCAGCAGGCGTTCGGAAAAAGCACGGTTTTCGTAGATGCCATTGTTCTTGGCCGCCTGCTGCGCAGCTTCCAGGGCGATAAGCGGGCCCGTAAAGCTGAGACGGTGCTGGATATTGGTGATCGCGGCCAGTGCATACGCGTCCTCTTCGCTGAGGGCGACGGCCTGCATGATATTGAGATTTCCGATGATATTGAGGGTAATCCCTTGCCACCTGGCGGCCATCAATGCAGCGGCATCCCCGGCATGCTGACTGCGGGATTTCAGCGCGATGATTTTATGGATATCGACGTTCCACAGCACCGCAAACACAAGGATTACCATGACCATCAAGAGAAAAATGAGGGTCTGTCCCCTTTTGTTTGTCTTACCAGTGTGCATCATCAATATAGACCAGGTAGTGGTTTTCAAGTGTGTTTACGCCTTCTATACGCACCGTGTCGTCACGGTAATAGGTATTTCTCATGGGCATCCAGGTAGCGTAATCCATCCAAGCGGTTATGCGCAAGGGGGGCGAATTTTCTATTTCTCCCAAAGGGACGCCGGAACTTCGGTAGTGGATGAGATTGTTTTCCCAGGCATCATAATGCAAAACGGCTCTGGCCCGGTTTGCATTTTCTGCCCACATGAATTCGGGGATTAATGCACGTTCCAACTGGTATCTTGCTGAGGAGGGCACGAGTCTTCCCGCCATGATATCGAGCCAGGGGTCGATCAGGTTCCCGTCACCTCGGGATGCCTCGATCGCGGCAAGGATCGCAGGATCTTGCGGATCAAGTTGCGGCGTCACCATGGCCCCTGAGATGGGGATGGCTGCAACATGAATGGCTTTTCTGACCATCCAGTGATTAAAACCAACCGTTTTGGCGCGGGTGCCTCTGGCTGCCGCATAAAAAAGAATTTCCCGAGCAGCGAACATTTGTGATATTTGCATGGCACCAAAGAAGATCAGGCAAATGAGGCCAATCGCGATCAGGGACTCGATCATCGCCTGTCCGGATCGGTGGTTTCCTGTTCCGGGCACACCATGGGGTAGCATACCCCCCCCTCTCACATCGATCGATTTGCTCGGTCTAGGCTAATTGCCCAACTGAGAATTTTGTGATTCTGCTTCCCTGACCCAGTCGACTGATCTTTCGGATAGCGCTTCGCTCACGGCGGATCCACTGCCGCCAAGTTCTTCTGTCGCGAAACCGAAGAGTTCGCGCACGCGGTCGCTGAACACCCCGACAATGGCGAGTGCGGCTACGGCAATGATGAGAACGATAATGATGTATTCTACCATCGTCTGCCCGCTTTTGCTATTTGTGCGTCTTTTCATGACCATTCCTCCTGTATTATGGATACTCTGAGCCAACTAGATATAGAACTCTTGAACTGTTTTCCTTGAAAGTATACAGAAGCACAGCGAGGATGGAAACGGTCAAAATCATCATCGAAGCCACAATGATAAATTCCAGCATGACCTGCCCCCTACGATTTCCGTTGAAAATTGTGCTGCATTTCATATAGATATACATACCAGATCAACGTAGAATTCGCAATAGTTATTGTACAAAAGGGTACGGCAGGCAAAAAAGACAAATGGGGTGCCGGGTATGCGTAACAGGACGATATTGATACGGATTACGGTCTTGGTGCTGGCATTTGGCGCGGCTGTGGCATTTGGCGCGTTGCGTATATGTCGAATGTGCGGGCATGAGAACGATAATCAGGGGGGCGTAGCCTGTTCGCATTGCAACGCGCTTTTCCCCGAGCCGGAGAAGCCGGTAGCTGATCCGGTTGATGAGGGGGAAGATTCCGGGGATGGATATATTCCCCGGCACGTTATCGATGATGAGATCGCCGAAGGACAGAAACATCTACAGGATCAAAAGTACGAACTTGCGCGGTTATATTTTCTGAATGCGCTTTCCCTGGCGGGGGGGACCGACCTCATGGAGTCTGACATGCGTTCGGAGGACCTGCTGGCGATGGTTCAATCCGCGGAATTGGCGTCGCGCAATGTCCGCAAAACATGTCCACGTTGCGGAGGGAGTGGGCAACGACAAATCGTGTTTGAGGGGCTGCGTTCTTTGAGCCGTGGCACGACGATCGGTTCAGAACGGGCTCTTTCCATGGAGGGGGATACGGGGGTTCGCTGTCAGGAATGTGGGGGAGATGGCACGGTCCATGCGGTGGGCACTATCGATGAAATGAAGTATGTGAGAGGTCGGGCAGCGGCAGAGTACAGCAGATTACAGCAGACCAGACGATTCGAACCCCTCGGCGGGACGTGGGTTCCGCCGCATTTGGTTGACACCCTCACCGCGCGGCAGAAAGCCACGATCATGCGATCGATTGTGCTGCCATGCAGATCCTGCGGGGGGTATGGCCGGTCGGATTGCAGGCGTTGCGCTGGCCGTGGCCACACCGAATGCAGAAACTGTACTGAAGGCAGAGTGCCCGAGGATCGCTCAGACAATCGTGTACAGAGAATCGGTACGAACCGGACGCGGGAATGTGATACTTGCCAAGGTGCGGGTACGCTCCCCTGCAGAAGTTGCAATGAAGCCGGGACTATCGTCTGTAAAGCCTGTGAGGGGGCCGGCGACGCCGACGTCTGTCGTGCATGTACCGCGCGGGGGTACGTGACCTGCAATCGATGCAGAGGCAGCAAGGTGTTGCGGGGCGAAGCGTGCCCCCACTGTAGGGGCGAAGGATATCTTGTGTGTTCTTCCTGTAAAGGGCGGGGTAGGCGAGAGTAAGCAAGATGGGCATCAAGGCGTTAGCGTGCTGCACGTTGTGCTTGGATGCTTACCGAAACCTTTGCGCTATCAAAGCCATTTCCACCCCGGGTCTGACTCGGTCTCCTTT
>SLBU01000032.1 GCA_007126175.1 Kiritimatiellia bacterium | reverse complement strand
GGTGTGTATGAGTGGTGGACGTCCGGATTGGGACACGTATTTCATGGATATTGCGCATGTAGTGAAGACGCGGAGCAGTTGTTCGCGTCGGCAGGTGGCAGCCGTGATTGTAAAGGACCGTCGTTTGATTTCGACGGGGTATAATGGTACGCCGCGTGGTGTTCCCAATTGTGATGCGGGGGGTTGTGCACGCTGTGCCAGCGATGTGCCATCGGGGACAGGCCTGGGGGATTGTATTTGTTGTCACGCCGAGGAGAATGCGATCACGCAGGCGGCGTATCATGGTATTGCGGTAGCAGATGGCGTCATGTATGTGACGATCAGCCCTTGTTTGACCTGCGCGCGGATGATTATCAATGCCGGCATTCGCGAAGTGGTGTTTGAGGGGGATTACACTTTCACGGAGCAAACGCGCATGTTGTTGGATACGGCGGGTGTGCTTTGCCGCCGGATGGGTGGGGCGTGAGACGTGTGACTGGTTAGCCGCGGCCCCGGGCTCGCCCGGATGATGCATGTTGAAACTTTTTACACTTACTCGCATACCTTACTCGCCACCCTTACTCGGATACCCTTAGTCGACTCACTTTCAACGGATTGGGCGTTTCGTTTAAGCGGGTCGGGTAAGGGTATCCGGTTAAGGAAATCGGGTAAGGGTATCCAGTTAAGAGTGGCGACGAAGTGGGTCGGGTAAGAGTCGAAAACAATGAAGTTACTGGCTTAGAAGAGGGAGAGTTGGGCGGAGGTGCTTTTCTGCGAGGGCAACGAATTTTCGGGACTTGCTTCGGTCGTGGTCTTTGGCTTTGTATTGATCCGTTGCAGGAACGCTTGTTCGTCCAGAACCGTGATGCCCAGCTCGTGGGCTTTGGTTACTTTGCTGCCGGGGTTTTCTCCGGCCACCACATAATGGGTTTTCGAGGAAACGGAGCTTGTGACATGTCCACCGGCATTTTCAATGGCGGCTGCGGCTTCGGGACGCGTCATGGTGGTTAAGGTTCCCGTGAGCACAAATGTCTGGCCTTGCAACGCGGCGTGCGCTGTAGCCTCAGCCTGTGCCTGCAAGGAGGTAGGTTGAATAGCCAGGTCGCGCATTTCCGCCAACATGTGCTGGCCACGATCCGAGCGAAAGAATTGGATGATTTGCGAGGCTGCATCGCGCTTGATCCGGGTGAGCACTTTGATCTGGCGCAAACCGTCGCGCCCTCGTTTTTCCTCGCGCTTCTCAATTTGATCGCTGGGTTCGAGCCGGTCGGCGGTGGCGTCGATGTCGGCAAGGATTTGGTTGTATTTGTTGGTGCGCTGCGATTTGGACCATGATGCAGCTTCCTGGGGTGTGGATCGAGCGCGCGGGTTCCAGGCCACGGCCATGTCCTGTAGTTCGGCCAACATGAGGATGTCGCGCAGGAGGGCAGAGTCTGCCAGGGCCTCCATGGATTCGTGTGCCAGTGCGACTTCGCGGGCGGCGGTTTTGCCAATGCCGGGAATGCCGATGGCATGGAGCCAGCGGTCGAGCGGTGCATGGCGACTGGCCTCGAGGGCCTCCACAAGTTTGGTGGCATTTTTGGGGCCGAGCAGGCGCTGCTTGTCATCGGTTGCCAGGTTCAGGCGGGCATATTTTCGGGCATCGAGTCTGAAGAGGTCGAATGGCGAGGTGGCCCATTCGTTGCGCACCAGTGCTTCAGCGACAACGGCCCCACAAGCCTCGATATCGAGGCAAGGGCGCGAGGAAAAATGGAGAATCCAGCGTACGGCGAGTGCGGGGCATTGCATATTCTGGCAGCGTGTGGCGACTTCTCCCTCTAGCTGGATCACGTTTTCGCCACAAGCGGGGCAGGTGTCGGGCATCACGAATGCTTTGGCATTGGCGGGTCGTTTTGCGGTTATGACGCGTAGGATGGCAGGAATGACCTCGCCTGCTTTTTCGATGACGACCGTGTCGCCCACGCGAATATCCTTGCGGGCAATTTCATCGGCATTATGCAAGGTGGCCCGCCGGATTTCGGAGCCGGACAATGTGACCGGTTCGAGTTCGGCCACGGGCGTCAAAACGCCCGTGCGTCCTACTTGGATGGTGATAGCGGTGATGATGGTTTCGGCCTGCTGGGGGGTGTATTTGTAGGCCCTGGCCCAGCGTGGACTGCGGGCGGTGCTTCCAAGTTCAGCTTGTAGTTTGGCATTATTGACTTTGATCACGGCACCATCGATTTCAAAGGGGAAGTCGTGGCGTTTGCGCTCCAGGGCGTGGATGGCCTCTATGACTGCGTTGGTATTCTGGCAGAGGATATGATAACCGGCCGTGGGTAGTGCCCAGGCTTCGAGTTGTTCGAGGAGTTCGTCCTGTGTTGTGCCGTGCCACCCCTGGCAGAGGCCCAGCCCGTATAAAGCTGCCGCCAAGGGGCGGTGCGAGACCATTTGGGGGTCCAGAAGTTTCAAGGATCCCGCGGCCGCGTTGCGAGGATTTTTAAAGGGTTGGATGCCACTTTCCTCTTGTTCGGCGACCAGGCGTGCGAAGCCCGCCTTCGTCATATAGACCTCTCCCCGGAACTCCAATACGGGGGCATCTGTGGGAATGCGTTGCGGGATGCTGCGGATGGTTTTGATATTGCTTGTGATGTCGTCGCCGAGCTGTCCGTCTCCACGGGTCAGGGCCTGGGTCAACTGGCCCTTTTCGTAGCGTATGCTTATGGCAACGCCATCAATTTTGGGTTCTACGGTAAATGCCATCTCGCGCAGGCCACTGCGCTTCTCGAGCGATTGGATCCAATCGGTAATTTCCGAGATGTCGTATGTGTTATCGAGGCTCATCATCGGTACCGCGTGGGCAACGCTTGCAAACGCCTTCAGGGGGGCACCACCCACGCGTTGGGTGGGAGAGTCGCTGGTTACAAGATCAGGATGCTGTGCTTCGAGTTGCAGTAATTGACGAAAGAGGGCATCGTACTCTGGGTCGGCGATTTCGGGCGTTGCCTCAACATAATAGCGTTGGTTATGATACTCGATTTGTTCGCGTAATGCCCGGATTTGCGTTGCTGGGTCCATGTTGCTCTCTGTGTGCAGGATATTATGGTTGTGTTAAGCGCGCAACTTGTGCATCCACAAAATCGGTCACGGTATTGCTGAGTGGTCCCATATGTTGTGCCATTTCGCGTGCTTTGTCGAAGTCGGCGCCTTGCAGGGCGATCAGTCCAATGGCGTATTCGCGCCGTAGGCTACTGCTGTTCTGTAGCAATCGAATCTGCTCTTGGGGCGGCAGTTGGGAGATTCTGAAGGAGAAGGGCCGCATGATGGTAGATGAGCCGGATTCGATCCGGATCATGGCTTGCACCATGTCGTCCTGAGCCGATTCGATTTGGAGGGTTACGGTTTGGCCGCCGGTTTCGAGTTGTATCCATCTATCGGCCCAGCGGTTCAGGACTGCTCGAATCAGGGGTTCGGGTTGATTTTCGGGGGCGAGTAGTTGTGTTAGTTTTTCGCGCATGTCGCGATCTTCGATGCTTGCCGCCTGCTGTTGCCAGAGCTGCAGGGCATCGCTGTGGCGCTGTTGGAGCAGCAGGTGGAGCACCTCTTGTTTTACGGACGGTGCCTCGGGGGGGG
>SLBU01000118.1 GCA_007126175.1 Kiritimatiellia bacterium | reverse complement strand
GGATGAATCACAATTTCACCCGTAGCATGCTCACGCCGGGCACGCCGCATAATCTTGAACAAATGTTCCTGATGCGCGTGCACGCCTTCATCCTGCAAAAGCCCCAGTAAATGCAGACGCCCACCCCCGGATTTCCATGCGTCCACCAGCTCCTGCCACTTCGGTGCCTCAAACAATTTGCCGGTTCGCAACCCGTCATCAATCCGTTTCAACTCCTGCACCACGATACGCCCGGCACCAATATTCAGATGCCCGACTTCGCTGGAACCCTGATAGCCGTCTGGCAGGCCCACCGGTTCCCCCGAGCACGCCAGCGTCGTCCAGGGATATGCGTGTAAATACTTGTCAATGTTGGGGGTGTTGGCGGCCTTGACGGCATTTCCATCCTCATTCGGATTGATCCCCCAACCATCACGAATAATCAATACTACAGGTTTCATTTCCGCTCCTTGTCCTAATTACCGAATTTTATATGTAAACACATTGCTTGTACACATGAGCCAAGCATTGAAACGCAACCGCGCCCGATGCGCAAGATTATATCATACCGCCAAACATGCAACCAGTGCCACGCACCACATGCCTGCGCCTATGACCCGCGTTTATCGCACAAAATGGGCCGCCCCAAGACGACAAATATGCACAAAATGCTTTTTGTCGACAGGCTGAATGGAAAGACGCATTCCTTTGCGCGTCACCATCAATCCATCCAGTTTGGGCTCCTCGCGCAGCTCGGCCAGGCTGATCGTACGCGAAAATGTCTCCACCCATTCGAGATCCACGCGTACCCACGGATTGCGATTGCCACCGGCAACCACCTTGGCATCATAATAAGGGCTCGTTACATCTTCCGCAGTATCATCCGGATACGCCTCCCGCACTACCCGCATCACCCCGGCCACACCCGGCGGATTCGCGTTGGAATGATAAAACAGGGCCATGTCTCCCACGCGCATCTCATCGCGCATGAAGTTCCGTGCCTGATAATTCCGCACCCCTTCCCAGCCGGTTACACCGTCGCGGCCCAAATCATCAATACCATACACCGATGGCTCGCTCTTCATTAGCCAATACCGCATAGATCACTCCTAAACAAAACGTTCCGTGTCATCCGTGGTTAAGAGTCTTCAGGGCTCTGGCTCCCCGCAACCGCCAACCGGCCCTCCAACGCAAAGGCCATCGTCCGCGTAATCTCTACATCCACAATCTGACCGATAAACGATGCATCATCCGAGGCAAATCGCAGATTGATCTTGCCCTCGGTCAATCCCGAAAGATATCCATCTTTCCGATCCCTCCCAGTAACCAATACCGGATACACCCCACCCAGCAGGCGCGCATTATGCGCCTCTGAATGCTGCCGTAGGATTTCACTCAGCCGATGCAGGCGCGCTTTCTTCACGTCCTGACTCACATCATCCTCCCAGCGCGAACTGGCCGCCCCCGGACGCGGAGAATAGCGCGCCACGAAAGCCATATCAAACTCCACTTCCTGCATGAGATTCGCAGTATTTTCAAACTGCTCGTCGCTCTCACCACTGAACCCCACGATGATATCCGTAAAGAGCGTCGCTGTTGGCAGCAATCGCCGAATGGCGTTCACGATCCGCATATAATCCTGCACGCTGTGATTCCGATTCATGCGAATGAGCAACTTGTTGTCTCCGGATTGCACCGGCAGATGAATCTGCTTGGCCAGACAGTCGTATCGCGCTATCACCTCCAACACATCATCCTGCATGTCACGCGGATGCGGTGACGTAAAATACAGCCAGAACCGCTCGCCACAGGTCTCGCCAAATTTTCCGATTTCCTCCAGCAGCTCGGAAAACCGCATTTCCTGGCCCGGTTTATCGCGGCCATAAGAATTCACGTTCTGCCCCAATAGCGTGATTGAGCGATACCCCTTCCCCACAAGACGGCGCACCTCCGCCAAGATATCTCCGGAAGGACGCGAGATCTCACGCCCCCGGGTGTACGGCACCGCACAAAACGTACAAAACTTATCGCATCCATTTTGAATCGGAATATAGGCTTCGCTGCGCGATTGATAATGCGGGGTAATATCCCAGAAGCCCGCAATCCGCGTCTCGGGCTGCTTCATCATTACCGGTCGCCCAGCAATGATCTTGTGCCCATCTACCTCCAAGGCCTCAAACCCCTCCGCGGCCAAACGCGCGGCATCCTCCGCCGGATCCATTGCACGATTCGTAGAAAAGGGCGTAGGTACCCCATATTGCCGGATCATCGCAGGCAATTCCGGCAATTCGCTAATCTGAAAACACAAATCGAACAACTTCAAAAACTTTTCGCGGTCTGCCGGCAAAATGCAGCCCGTCACAAATGTGAGCAGCGGCTTCTCGCTCTTCAACTGATTCCATTTATGGATCTTCGAATATACCCGGTTAATGGCGGCCTGCCGCACGGAACAGGCCACAATCCCGATTAAATCGGCATCCTCCTCATGCTCGGTCACCACATACCCCAGCTCTTCCACCACCGCCGCAATGCGCTCACTGTCAGACTTGTTCATCTGACACCCCAATGTCACCAAATGATATTTCAAAAATACACCTCTGTCTTAATCCGTTCCGGGGTAATGCCCTTCTCTTGCGACAAATCATATACCGCATATATCATTTCACAATTACCGCATAGATACAGGTATGTATCCGCAGCCACATCGTAACCTTGCAGGTAGTCTGTCACACGCCCCCTGAAATCACCATCATCGGAACGCGAGGTGCACGATACATATTGGCGGTAATCCTGGCGGTCGTACGCCTCGGACGCCTCACGCACACCATGCAGCACCAGCATATCCAGTTCTGGATACGCGCTACTCATACTATGAAAAGGCGCAATGCCTGTACCCGTTGCCACAGCTAACACACGACAATGTTTATTTGCGGGTAACGTAAAATATCCATAGGGCCCATTGACAAGCACACGATCACCAGGCGACAAGCGCCGCAGCTTCCGCGATACAAGCCCTGGGTCCGTTTCCGTAATCAGCACTTCCAGAAAGGGCGCACCCGGCGGGCTATAGATCGAATATTCGCGCACATCCGGCTCACCATGCACCCCCAAGGTAATGTGCTGCCCCGGTTCAAACTGCATACCTGCACAGTCTATCCGCAACACATACGCCTTCGAACTCACATTGCGTATGCGCAGCACTTGCCGCACACTCTCGCCTGCAACCATCACGACCCCTCTGCCGTCTGCTCGCCTCGATCTGCCCGGTACTGCTTGATCTGCCGCTTCATCTGGTTAATCAACTTGGTAACCTTAATCTCACGTGGACACACCCGCGTGCATTCGAAATGACCATCGCACGCCCAGACGCCATCCGCTGAATCCATCACAATGCGCATAATATACACAACAAAGTACTTGTTGTCCAGACTCCAACCGGGCGCACCGGTTCGCAGCCTACGGGTGTGCGGTTTTCAAATGTAACTGACTGACAGTAAGTTGAATCGAATATCCAACAAGGAATATCCAACCGAACAAGGCTAATTCGTGGGGTGTTTGTCCATAGCTTTGGGTATTTTACTTGGTTATTGGAAATTCCTTGTTGGATATTGGTTATTGAAACGATTC
>SLBU01000119.1 GCA_007126175.1 Kiritimatiellia bacterium | reverse complement strand
GCTCCCGAGACAGGGTTCCGTTTATGCCGATTAAGTTGATTCGCGCGATAACCGCGCGGTTGAAGAAGGATGCTCCAGCCGATGGGCAGGAGCGTTCTTCGTCTCGTTCGTATTCCAGTGACAAAGCCAAGCCGACGCATCCTTCGCTGACAGCCAAACCGGCTGAAGTGTGGCGTCCGGGGGCGGCCCCGCAGAAGGTGGCGGCCAAGGAAAAGGCTGCGCCGAAGGCGCCACGTGCTACTGCCGCTACTGCGCCGCGTCCTGCTGCATCGAAGCCGGATGCGGAGGCATCAGCCGACAGTAGTGGTGAGGTGGTGCGCAAGCGTCGTCGTTCGCGTGGTGGCCGTGGCCGCAAGCGGGGGGTGCCTGCTGCATCTGGTGGTGGTGCGGAAGGTGCTGCTACGCAACCGGAAGAGGTGCCGGCGGCTACGGAGTCTGCACCGGTTGCACCGGTTGCGGAGAAGGTCAAGACCGCGAACTGGTCGCTGGCTGATTTTGTGGTGGAGCCGAAAGAGGGCAAGACGCGATTTCATGATGTAGGTCTACCGGATGAGATTCTGCATGCTGTGGCCGATCTAGAGTTTGCATACTGTACGCCGGTACAGGCGCGTGTGTTGACAGAGGTCAGCAAGGGGCACAATGTAGCCGGCAAGGCACAGACGGGCACCGGCAAGACGGCGGCTTTTCTGATTTTGACGTTCAAGCAGTTTTTGGAGAATCCGGTGGAAGGGGATCGTCCGCTTGGTCGTCCGCGGGCCCTGGTATTGGCTCCGACGCGGGAGTTGGTCATCCAACTGGCGCGGGATGCTGAGGATATTGGCAAGTATTGCGACATGCGGTATGTGGCCTTGTATGGTGGTGCGGACTATACGCGTCAGGAGCAAGCGCTGCAGGAAGGCCCGGTGGATCTGATCGCGGCAACGCCCGGGCGGCTGATGGATTTTTGTCGCAAGGGAATTGTGAATTTGCGGGATGTCGAGGTGCTGATCATTGATGAAGCGGATCGCATGCTGGATATGGGTTTTATTCCGGACGTGAAGACGATTATCCGCCAGACACCTCCGAAGGAGAAGCGCCGGACGTTGCTGTTTAGTGCAACGCTTTCGGATGATGTGATGCGGTTGGCTGCGCAATGGATGCCGGATCCACATGTGGTGGAGATCGAGCCGGAGCAGGTGGCGGTGGATACCGTCAAGCAACTCGTGTATATGGTGCGCGCAAATGAAAAATTCAAGGTATTGTATAATTTGGTGCAGCGTCCGAATATTGGTCGTGTGTTGATTTTTGCGAATCGTCGGGATCAGGCTGATCGGATTGCGGGTGAGCTGAAACGTTATGGGGTAGATTGTGCGTTGCTTTCGGGGGCGGTGGATCAGAATAAGCGGATGAAGGTGCTAGACGCCTTTCGTGCGGGCACGGTGCAGGTTGTGGTGGCCACGGATGTGGCTGGGCGCGGGTTGCATGTGGATGGCATCAATCATGTGGTGAACTTTGATTTACCGTATGAGGCGGAAGATTATGTGCACCGGATTGGTCGTACGGGGCGTGCGGGTGCCGAGGGTACGGCCGTTTCGTTTGCCTGCGAGGATGAGTCGTTCACGATTCCCGAGATCGAGAAGTACATTGGCGAGGAATTGGCCTGCAAGTACCCGGAAGATGTTTTGCTGCGGGCTCTGCCGCGGACGGATGCGCCAGCGTATCGGCGCCCGCCGCGCACGGGCGGGAGTGGTGGCGGACGCTCTGGTGGGTCCCGTTCTGGTGGAAGATCCGGCGGAAGATCCAGTGGCGGGCGGAGACCGCCGCGGCGGTAGGAGTCAGACTGCAGACTGCAGACGGCTGATGGGCTTTGCTGGTTTAAACCACGGAAGACACGGAAGACACGGAAAGGGGGCTGGTGGGCTTTGGCCTGCGCCCTTTGGGACTTCCACCTACGCCAAGGCTCCGGCGGACGTGACGGCGTGACATGTTGCCGGGGGACCACGGAAGACGCGGAAGGCATGAAGCTGGTGGGCTTTGCTGTTGACCTTATTGACCTTGTTGACCGAATTGACAACAGTTTGTGGTCTGCGGGCTGGCTGTTCGCACTTATTGTGTGAAAATGGGCTTTGACGGATACGTGCTTGAGCGGTAGCTTCTGCCTGTCTATTGAATTTCGACGGACAGGCGAGGGGCAAACGGAAATCCGTGTAAATCGGATACGGTCGCGCCGCTGTAACCAGCTACAAGTCTTTTGAAACGCCACTGGATTTTTTTTCCGGGAAGGCAAAGATGAGGTCGGAAGCTGGAAGTCAGAATATGTATGCCCCCTGCTGCCAGACTGGTGGATCAGTCAGCCCTTCGCGTAAAAGGGGTACACGGCTTCTATTGGCGACGGGGTGTCGCACGATAGCCGCAAACCATCTTTTTCCGCTTGGCAGTTGACTTGTGTTTGCTTGTGCTGGCTTACGTCGGCAACAACACAGCCAAAAAGGCGGGGGAAAAGCAGATGAGAAAGTTATCGGGGGCAGTTGGGGTGATTACGGCGGCGTGCGCATTACATGCTGTTGGTGCAGAGGTTCAGCAACTTCCAGATGTGGTGGTGACACCCGGCGGGTATGAAATGGAAGTTATTGCCATGGGGCATTCCGTAACGGTGATTACGGGTGAGGAGATTCGTTCGGCGGGGTGGCGGACACTCCCGGAAGCCTTGCGGACGGTGCCGGGGTTATATTTATCGCAAAGCGGATCGCCTGGCTCTACGGTTTCTCTTTCGATTCGAGGCAGTCGCGCATCACAAGTCCTGGTACTGGTCGATGGAGTGCGCCTGAATGATCCATCGGGTCCGACGCGCGAGGCTGAGATTCAATCCATTGACTTGTCGAGTGTAGAGCGGATTGAAGTTGTGCGGGGGCCTCTTTCGGGCCTATATGGATCCGATGCTACTGCCGGGGTGATTCATGTAATCACGAAACGAGGAGAGCCGGGTGTCAGCGGTAGTGTATTTGTCGAGGCTGGCTCATATGGCACGTATCGCGCTGGAGGACGTCTTGTAAGTGGGACCGAGGATTCGCAGGTAGCAGTCGCTGCGACGTACTTGAAAAGCGATGGGTTTTCGGCCGCGAACAAGCGGTTACCGGGAAACACGGAAGATGATGGCGTAGAAAGCTGGAATATACGTGTGACTGCGGATCATCAGTTGACGGAGAGCATTCGGTTGGATGCGAATTTGCAGTATATTGAGACGAAGGCTGACTATGATGACGGTGCCGGCCCATTTGCAGATGCCGACAACACAGCCGAGGTTGAGCAGATATTGGCTGGTCTTGGGATACGGTTTGGCGAACAGGATGACATGTGGCAGCAGTCCGTTCGTTTGCAGTATTCCCGTTTTGATCGTTCCTTCGAGGATATGTTTGGCAGTACGACGTTTGATGGCGAGCATTGGGATGCGGACTGGCGTCATACGTTTGCGTTGGGAGACATGCACTACTTGACGCTCGGAGTCAATGTGCAGGAAGAGAGTGCCAAATCTTCCGGGGATAAGATTGGCAGCGTGCAGACGATCGGTGTGTATGCACAAGATCAGATAAGCATGGATGCGTTGTCGTTGTTAGCGGGGGTTCGTTACGACTATC
>SLBU01000154.1 GCA_007126175.1 Kiritimatiellia bacterium | reverse complement strand
TACCACCAAGCGCACCGATCATTGCCGATACCCCATAGCGGCCATAGAGCATTTCCAGACCCAGGGCGATATAGATCCCAAATGCTGCCCAGAGCATTACCAGCCAGAGCGGGGGGAGCGGTGCGGGTAGCAGCATGCGCGGCGAAGACCAGATGCCACCCGCAATCATCGCCGTATCGACCACCAGCCCGCACACGATCGCCGCCAGCGTCAGAACCAGTACCCGCACACGCAGTGGCGGCCAAGCCAGCAGCACAAACCCTAGAAATCCCAGCGTGCTGAGTACGCCCCACCACCAACGGGTCGGTTCACCAGCAGAGAGTACCGTGGCAAACCAAACCCCTTGATAACATGCACTACCAACCACCAGCCTGGCGGTACGATTGCCTTCTTTTGCTTGCATCATATGGCACTACTCCCTTGTTCTGCGGGATCTGTCTTTTTGCTACCCTAACCGCCCACAGCGCCTCGTGTCGGTGTAGGGAAACGTTGCCTTGGAGGCTAATCGGCATACGACAAGCGCGGCTTGGCCTTGGGCTTCGCGAACAGGTACTGCCCGACGCTGATATCGCGTTCGGCAAAACCGGCTTCGCAACTAGCAAAGTACAGATCCCACGTACGAATAAACGCTTCGCCCGGCCAAACCTTACGGACTTCATCTACTTTGGCCAGAAAACGGGAGCGCCAGATTGCGAGTGTCTTGACGTAATGGGCGGTAATATCCTCCTTGACGATCAGATCCAGATTACTGCTGCGCGTCACACTTTCGCACATGGCGGTGTCGGAGGGCAGGCAACTTCCCGGAAAAACATACTGATTGATGAACGTGGCCTTATGCTTGTGCAGGGCATACCAGCGATTGGGAACCGTAATGGCCTGCAACGCCATCAGCCCATCAGGTTTCAGCAGCTTGCCGCAACAATCAAAGAAGGTGTCCAGATACTGGTGACCCACCGCCTCGATCATTTCGATCGAAACCAGTTTGTCGTACTGGCCCTCGAGCTTACGGTAATCCAAGCCGAGAACCTCGATCTGTTTATCCAAACCGGCTTTGCGAATTTGTTCTTCCACCCAGGCGCGCTGCGAGGGGGAAATGGTGGTAGTGGTGACCTTGCAGCCGTATTCGCGGGCGGCATGCATGGCAAACCCTCCCCAGCCCGTTCCGATTTCCAACAAATGGTCTTCAGGGCGCAAGTGCAGTCGGCGACAGAGCCGATCAAACTTGGCGCGAGAAGCCTCTGCCAGTGGCGTGTCCGGGGAAGAAAAATAGGCCGAGGAATACGCCATGGTTTCATCCAGGAACAACGAGAAGAAGTCATTGCCCAGATCATAATGCGCCATGATATTCTTGCGGCTACCCTTCTCGGAGTTTCGGCGAAGGGCATGTAGGAGGTTTCGAAACGGCTGCAAGAGGGACCCGAGCCCACGGTCGAGCGCGACATACAGGGACTCGTTATGAACGACAATTCGGATTAAACCGGGCAAATCATCCGTGGACCAGCGCCCATCAATAAACGACTCCGTAATACCGATCACGCCACCAAAGACTGCATCGCTATAAAAGGCCGGATTGTGGACACGCAGTACCGCCGGGTGTGGATACATGGGCGATACGGCACCAAACACGTGCTGCGCACCGGCATCCTCCAGAATGATTTGTCCATGCTGCAAATGGGGTGCCAGGCGAAACAATAGCCTTTTGGCCGGACCATTCAACCAAGCCGGATGCTTACCGGCAACCTCGATATCGTCAACCGTCCTCATGCTTCTTGTCCTGTTTATACTTCGGATGTTCATAAAAAGGCGTACGTTTCGCCCACAGACGCAGCGCTTGCCAGTGTATCATCGTGACAACCTTCGTCGTCATTACAGGATAGTGCCACAAGACACGATGCAGGTTGGCAGGCGTCAAGGGCTGACGCTCCAGCGTCAGCGTGGCATCAAAATATTTTTTCCCTTCGATGATGTTCTGCATGTGCACATTCAAGCGTGCACCTGGCAACCCAAAGCGCCAGTCGCATTGCACGTTCATGGGCATAAACGGGGATACATGAAACGCCTTGGGAAACTGCCAGCGGAAAAGCCCGGATTTGGATGAGGTCGCCTTCTGGCAATCGTGATAATACGCAAATCGCTCCCCCCATGGCGTATTGGTGATTTCAGCGGTTATGGCACCCAGTGTCTGTCCATCGGGCTCGAACAGATAGTAGAATGTCACGGGATTATAGCAGTACCCCCAATACCGCACATGTGTGAGCATGCGGATCGGACCGGACACCTCGCGACCGATCGCCTCTGTCGTTCCACGCCGGACAGCATCAGCAAGCGGCACGTTGGCATTGCCATAAAAATAGCGGCGCTGGAAACAGGCTAGATTGAGGCGTTCGTAGGACCACAGTCGGGCACCATCAAACACCCCTGGCAGTTCATCCAGATCCAGATACAGCATGAACGTACGATAGCGGAACGCGTTCTGTATCGGCAGAAACCGTCGATGCCGCACATGGCCCGTATAGATGGCACTGTGCCGGGATGCTATGGATTGCAAAGAATTAGGAAGTTCCATCACCGTTACACCTTGAAATCACCTGCACCAAAGGACCCTCACAAATAAACATGTTGCAACAACACCCCACCACGCATCAACAGCACTTCGAGTATATTCTCCTGTTACAACATGTTGCAAGCGGAGAAACACATCAAAAACACGGACGACGCAAGCAGACTGACACGTCACGCTCTTTTATAGAGGGTTTAGAGAAGGCCGGCTTGCGCTTTGGCTTCGAGAAATTCAATGTCTTCAAAGTCAGACGGCCTGTTAACAGCCCTTTTGCTTGCAAGCAAATCTTTGCCATTTAGGCATTTTGCGACAACTCCATTGGCGATTAGATGTTCCTTCGCACGTGCTTCCAGCACATCGAATGCCTCCATCCCTGGTGGTCTTCCGAGGTGAAACTGCAGGATACCCCAACGGGTTTGGTAGGTTTGGATAACATTTTCCCCGTGGGGCCCGAGCGTTTCAAGCGGGACATCCAGCTCGTCTGCAAGGAGTGCGTTGATACGAGCGACATTTTCAGCATCGCGTGAGGGGAGTAGCAGATCCCAATCCATCGAGAATCGAGGAAACCCCTCGAGCCTGACTGCTTGTCCGCCAATAACGAGGTAACGGACATGGTTATCTATTGAAAAGTTGAATCAGCTCTTCCATTGCACACCTCCGGATCGGGCAATTTCGGCAAGGTATTCACGTTTCCAGACATTCATTTCATGGTAATCGTTGAAGCGTCTGTACCCGAAGTGAGGCAAATTGTGTGGTGTGGGCGGTGTAAAAACCGGCGGATGATCCAGCCATAACTTGTACTTTGCTTTAAAGTCATCTTTCCCATAATTCATGGGCTCATGATTGTCTCAAGCCAGAAATCGGTCAAGCCAGAAATCGGATGCCTAAATCAAGCGTAGATACAGAAACCTCTTGTCTCTGGCTTACACAAAAGAAAAGCGTGGCGCGAAAGACCCCGAGCGCAATCGAGGTGGAATTGATGTTACACGTGTGGAAGCGGTGTTGGCCAATGGCGGACGATTGACCATGCGCGAGGCTCTGCATTGCCGCGTGCGTTATT
>SLBU01000185.1 GCA_007126175.1 Kiritimatiellia bacterium | reverse complement strand
GCTTCTTCAGCCACATGCCGCAAATATACGCCATAGCCACCCTTAGAATATTTTTCCGCCAGGTTCAGAAGCATCTGCTTATCAATAAATCCTTTGCGAAAGGCAATTTCCTCAAGACAACCGATTTTCAGTCCCTGCCGATCCTCGATGGCTTTCACGAAATTGGTTGCATCCGCCATCGAGTCGTGCGTCCCTGTATCCAACCAGGCATATCCTCGATTCATCACCTTCACCGATAGCTTGCCTCGACGCAAATACTCCAGATTCACATCCGTGATCTCAATCTCACCACGCCTACCGGGCTTGATATTCGCTGCAATATCCAAAACATCGTTATCATAAAAATAGAGTCCAACCACGGCATAATTGCTCTTGGGCTTCTCGGGTTTTTCCTCAATCGACAAAACCTTGCCTTGCGCATCAAAATCCACGACACCATAGCGTTCAGGATCCTGCACATGATACCCGAAAACGGTGGCACCCGATCCAGACGCAACCGCCTGACTAAGCAAGTTAGCAAGTCCATGTCCATAAAAGATGTTGTCTCCAAGAACCAAGCATACATGATCATCGCCAACGAACTCTCGCCCCACAATAAACGCATCCGCCAAGCCCCGCGGTTCAGTCTGCACGGCATACGAAAAACGCATTCCTAACGAACAGCCATCGCCCAGCAACTGTTGAAACCGCGGCGTATCCTCCGTTGTCGATATAATCAATACATCCCGAATACCCGCCAACATAAGTGTCGAGAGTGGATAATAGATCAAAGGCTTGTCATAAATCGGCAACAACTGCTTACAAACAGGCAGAGTGGCTGGATACAGTCTTGTCCCTGCCCCCCCCGCCAGAATGATCCCCTTCATGTTGACTCCTTTTCTGCCATGAATCCTGTGCACTTGTGAGTGATGCGTTCTCGGAATCATTCTGTCTTTTTATCGATTCCCAGTCTAGTTCGAATTTGGGATCGTTACCATAAGCCCGTGATCCCAGATTGTTCGTTGAGAACAGATACTGCAATATGTTGCAGGATGCAAGATCCGCGTTGCGATGTTTGCCCATAAACCTTTTGACAGATGCTAAATGCAACCTATTATATTGACTGCTGAATGGGCAAGCCGGTGGAGCACCCCACTGCCCTCATATTAACCTGGAAAGAATATAACGTCATGATACTCGCCAATGAAAACTTTCTCAAATTGCAAGCCTCCTATCTGTTCTCCGATATTGCCAAACGCGTGAGCGCCTTTCAGAAGAACCATCCTGATATTGCGGTAATCAAACTGGGGATTGGCGACGTTACCTCGCCCCTTCCGCCTGCTTGTGTAGAGGCATTCCATACCGCCATCGATGAAATGGCATCTGCCAGCACCTTTCGCGGCTATGGCCCCGAACAGGGCTACGAATTCCTGCGCGAAGCCATTGCAGCCGGCGACTATGCCCCGCGCAAGGTCACCATTGCCCCCGAGGAAATCTTTGTGAGCGATGGCGCCAAGTGCGACACCGGCAATTTCCAGGAACTATTTGCCCAGGACATCCGGATCGCCATTCCCGACCCTGTCTACCCCGTGTATGTCGATACCAATGTGATGGCTGGCCGAACGGGTCCATTTGAAGATGGAGCCTTTACGGGGCTCGTCTATCTGCCATGCACACCCGAAAACCAGTATCTACCCGCGTTGCCGGACGAAGAGGTCGATCTGATCTACCTGTGTTTCCCCAATAACCCCACCGGGGCCGTGGCCGATCGTGCGTGCTTGCAGGAATGGGTCGATTATGCCCGCGAACACAAGGCCTTGATCTTATTCGACGCCGCCTATGAAGCCTTTATCCGCGATCCGGACATTCCCCGCACCATCTATGAAATCGAGGGTGCGCGTGAGGTGGCCGTGGAATTCCGGAGTTTCTCCAAAACGGCTGGATTTACCGGCACACGCTGTGCCTACACGGTCGTCCCCAAGGAATGTCAAATCTACACCTCCCATGGTGAACCGATCGACCTGCACGCCCTCTGGAACCGACGGCACTGCACCAAATTCAACGGGGTATCCTACCCTGTGCAGCGGGCCGCCGAAGCCATCTATAGTCCGGGCGGACAGCAACAGGTAAAAACCCTGATCAATGCCTACATGGAGAATGCCGCACGCATCCGTACCGTCGTAACCGAAGCAGGCTACACCTGCGTCGGTGGCGAACATTCGCCCTATATCTGGGTCCATACCGGAACCGACTCCTGGTCCTTCTTTGATCGCCTGCTCAAGGAAGCTGGCGTTGTCACAACCCCAGGTGTCGGCTTTGGTTCCTGTGGCGAAGGCCACATCCGCATCAGTGCCTTCAATAGCCGCGAAAATGTGGAGTGTGCCATGGACCGCATCCGCCCCATTCTCGGATAAGACCCTAAAACAAAGGAATCCCGCATGTTGATTACCCTGCTCAAATCCAAATTGCATCACGCACGCGTGACATCTTGCGAACTCGAATATAACGGCAGCATGACCATCGACCGAGACCTCATGGATCTCGTTAAGATCCAGCCCTACGAAAAAATCCTGGTTTCTAACCTTGCCAATGGCGAGCGCTTCGAAACCTATGCGATTGAGGCACCGCGGGGCAGTCGCATCATCTGTCTCAATGGGGCCACGGCCCACAAAGGCAAAACCGGCGACCGCCTCATCATCTTTGCCTTCGGGCACTTTGCCCCGGAGGAAGTCAAGGCACATCACCCACTGATCGCGATCCTCGATGCGGAAAATCGCCCCGAATCCTAACCAGTAACTTCATTAGTTTTGTAGGCTGTTTTCGCCGAAAGCAGCCTCGCGCGTGGATCGCGCATAGCCAGCCCGTGAAAAGCCCCTAGGACACTCCACAGACACCACATGCTCCACACACGCCCAGCCGCGCTTTCGGCCCGCCTACGCCAAGGCTCCGTCGGACAGGCTCCAGCGGGCTACATTTGACTCCTTCAAGTTACAACATCGCATTATCTTGGCCGCCCAAGTGCCGTCAGGAAGCGACTTGGAGCGCGGGCTGGGAGCTGGTATCGATGCGGTTTAGATCCACCATCGTCTTGGTGACTCGAATCTTGCCCCCTTGCGTCGTGGACATGGGCGCTTCAAACATGACATCGAGCATCAAGCGCTCCACCAGCGAACGTAAACCACGGGCCCCGGTCCCGCGCTTGGCCGCCAGATGCGCCAGTTCCCGCAATGCTGTATCCGTAAAGGAAAGATCGATCCCCTCCATCGCCAGAAGTTTCTGATATTGCCTCACCAGGCAATTCTTGGGTTCAATAAGAATGCGTACGAGGTCATCCTCACTGAGCTCCGACAAGGCCGTGATCACCGGCAAGCGACCGATCAATTCAGGAATCAGGCCATAGCGCACCAAATCCTCTGGTTCCGGACAATCCGACGCATGCAACAGGAGCGCATGCGCGGTCTCTTCCTCGTGGAAGCCGAGCTTGCGGGCCCCCCCACGACGCCGGATAATATCCTCCAGCCCCACAAAGGCACCCCCGCATATGAAGAGAATATTCGTGGTATCGATCTTGATATATTCCTGCTGGGGGTGCTTGCGCCCACCACCGGGCGGAACCCGCGCAACGGTACCTTCCAGGATCTTTAGGAGCGCTTGCTGCACCCCTTCGCCCGAAACATCACGCGTGATCGATACATTCTCCGTCTTGCGACCAATTTTGTCGATCTCATCCACATAGATGATCCCCGTCTGGGCCCGTGCGACATCGTTATCGGATGCCTGCAGCAGACTCAAAAGGATATTCTCGACGTCCTCACCCACGTAGCCGGCCTCGGTCAACGTGGTGGCATCACAGATCGTGAAGGGCACATCCAACACCTTGGCCAGCGTCCGCGCCAATAACGTCTTGCCGCTGCCCGTCGGGCCGATCAGCATGATATTGCTTTTTTCAATATCAACGTCGGCAAAGGGACTATCCGCCTCAAAGTGTGTCTCCTGCTTCAAACGCTTATAGTGATTGTGCACAGCCACCGAAAGCATCCGCTTGGCCTCGGAATGCCCCACCACATATTGATCCAGCGCATCCAGAATCTCATGCGGCTTCGGGACTTGCAGCTTCGCGACAACCTCCGCAAACGTCTGAGGATCAGCCTCCTTGCCTTTTTTGCCTTTTGCCTTCTTGGCAGGTTCGGCTTCCTCCTGCAGCATGTCACTGCACAGATCCACACACTCATTACAGATATTCACACGCGGCCCGATTATCAACCGCTGCACTTCATTTTGGCGTTTCCCACAAAAGGAACATTGCCTGCGCCCATCATCACTCATCCTGCTCTCCTACTACTCACGCACTCGCAGCGCTGACCACGGGAACGATACTATTTCTTCGCGGCACCCTTATCCAATGTACGCTCCGGAATCACCTCGTCAACCAATCCATAGCTGCAAGCCTCGCTCGCACTCATGAAAAAGTCACGATCCGTCTCGCGCTCTAAATCGACCAGCTTGCGCCCCGTATGATGCGACAAAATACCGTTCAGGCTGTCGCGTAAACGCAGAATTTCCTTGGCCTGGATGCTGATATCACTGGCCTGCCCCTGCACACCACCCCACGGCTGATGAATCATAATACGCGCATTGGGCAAGGCAAAACGCTTGCCTGCTGCACCCGCCGCCAATAGCACGGCCCCCATACTGGCGGCCTGACCCACGCAGTAGGTCGCAACATCACATTTCAAAAATTGCATGGTGTCATAAATGGCCAAACCGGACGTGACCGAGCCCCCCGGTGAATTGATGTACATATTTACATCCTTCTCCGGATCCTCGGCTTGCAAAAACAATAACTGCGCAATAATCAGATTGCTCACATCGTCATTGATGCCACTCCCAATGAAAATGATGCGGTCCTTCAGCAAACGCGAAAAGATATCATAGGCCCGCTCGCCACGACCCGTCTGCTCCACCACCATCGGAACCAATGTTTGACTGTAACTACTCACGTGTAAACTCCCGTTCTATTTGATTTTGGCCTGGCCAAGAAGAAAATTCATGACCTTGTCGCGTAAAACATCCGTCTGAAATTGTGCCATCCCGTTTTCCTGTTTTTCGACTTCTGCATGTAACCGCTCCACCGGCATCCCATGCCGCTCGGCCAGCTTCGCGAATGCCCCATCGATATCCACTGTCTCTACTTTGAGATTCTCCTCTTCCGCGATTTGCTCCAGAATGTATTGCAACTTCACCCGTTCCTCAGCTTGACGCGACACATTTGCCATGACCTCGTCGCGGTGTTGCTCCATCATCTCCCGTGTTGCACCCTGCTGTGCCATGCGCATCAACAACGACCGCAACAAGGTGCTGCGCTCGTTCGCAACCTGCGACTCCGGTACAGAAATTTTCGTGTTCTCCAGCAAGAAGGTGTTCACTTGTTCACGCTGCCGCGCCTCTTCCTGCTCCTTCTTGGCGGATTCGAGATCCGCACGCACACGCGCACGCAGCGCTTCTTCCGATTCCATCCCGATCTGCTTGAGAATGGCCTCGTCCAACGCGGGAACCTGCATCTTGCGTAACCCCTTGATCACTATATCATACGCAATTTTTTGCCCCGCCAAATCCGTCACTTTGTAGTCTGCCGGAAAATATGCCTTGAATTGCACCGATGCGCCGATTTCCTTGCCCCGCACTGCGTCCAGCAACCCTGGAATCAGCTCATTATCGCCGACCACCGGCAACCAATAGTCCTTCCCCTCGGTTAACTCCGCAACCCCCTCGCCATCCAGCGCCAGTGGCGCACCGCTGGCAGATTGCGCAGTGTAGTCGATCTGCACGAGATCCTGCTCGGCAACCGCGCCACTCTCCGCATCTACATAACGAGCCATGCGCTGCAGCACCCCGTTGACCGCCTCATCAATGTCTGCCTCGGTTACCTCCGCCGACTTCGCATCAATCGAAACTTTTTTGTATTTCGGGCTCTTAAAGGTCGGCTTCACATCCAGAATGGCCTTGAAGCGCAAACCATCCTGGGCACCTATCGAGACATCCTGAAGATCCACCACCGCAACCGGGGCGAGCTGTTCCTTCTCCAGCATCTCGTGGTACGCCCGAGGCAGTACGCGATCCTGTAGCTCCTTCTCGATATCCTTGCGGAAACGGCTTTCCACACGCTCTCGGGGTGCCTTCCCTGGCCGAAAACCCGGAATCCGGGCGTTGCTCGTAAAGAGCTTCACCACCGTTTCGTACTCATTGCGAATCTCATCGGCACCTAACTCAACCTGCACTGCCTTACGGCAATCCCCAACATCGTCTACCTTCGTATTCATGCAAAATCCTCTCAAAACGATAACACAACACCCATTCTGGTCCGCGTTGCTACGCACACAGGAAGTGCTGTTTGTAATATACTAACAAACCGCTGTAAATCGCAAAACCCCATTACTCTTTCATCGACATCAGAAACTCAGCATTGCTGCCGGTCTTTTTCAGGCGATTCAGAATCATTTCCATCGCCTCCACAGGGGGGACACCATTAATCGCCCGACGTAAAATCCACACTCGGCTCAACTCATCCGGATGCAGCAGCAACTCCTCCTTGCGTGTGCCCGATTTGTCAATATTGATAGCTGGGAAAATGCGCTTGTCACTGATCGACCGATCCAAACACAATTCCATATTCCCCGTACCCTTGAACTCCTCGAAAATGACCTCATCCATCCGGCTACCGGTTTCAACCAAGGCAGTCGCGATAATCGTGAGACTACCACCATCCTCTGTGTTGCGGGCCGCCCCAAAGAAGCGCTTCGGCTTGCTCAAGGCATTGGCATCCACACCACCACTGAGAATCTTGCCACTATGCGGCTGCACGGTGTTATAGGCCCGCGCCAATCGCGTAATGCTGTCGAGCAGGACCACCACATCCTTCCCATACTCTACCATCCGCTTGGACATCTCAATCACCAGCTCGGCAACTTGAATATGGCGCGATGGCTCTTCATCAAACGTCGAGGATAACACTTGCGCCTTGGTGTTGCGAATCATATCCGTGACCTCTTCAGGACGTTCGTCAATCAACAAAATAATCAAATGCGCCTCCGGATGATTCTCCGAGATGCTGTTGGCGATCTGTTGCATCAGAACCGTCTTGCCCGTCCGAGGGGCCGCCACGATCAAACCGCGTTGCCCTTTGCCAATCGGTGTAAATATATCCATAATCCGCATCGACAGATTCTTCGGATCGCTCTCCAACTGTAAGCGCTTGTCGGGAAACAGGGGCGTCAGATTCTCAAATGGCACATTCGTGCGCACTTGCTTCGGATCCCCGCCATTGACCTTATCCACACGCTGTAACGCAAAAAAACGCTCCTTCTCCTTCGGCTCGCGAATCTGCCCTTCCACATAGGCACCCACCCGCAAAGCAAAGCGACGGATCTGGGACGGTGAAACATAGATATCCTCAGGACAGGGCAGGTAGTTGTTACAAGCGCTGCGCAGGAACCCGAAACCATCCGGCAGCACTTCCAGCACACCATCTGTCATGACCACGCCATTACGCTCTACATGGGCCTTGAGAATTTCAAAAATCAACTCGGATTTACGTAGCGCCCCCAATTCCTTGAGTTCGAAGCGATCGGCCATTTCCAATAAGGCCGGCACCGGACTGGTCTGCAAGGCGCTCAGGCTCAGCTCAATAGGAATTCCTTCAGGCGGCGTCAACGGCGCACCATTCTCATCCAGCCGCACGACAGGTTCACGATTTCCTCCATCATACATATCCATGTTGGGTTTCTTGTTACGGTTGCGTCCACGACCACGTTTCTTGCCGCCCCCACCATGAGATGAACTCCCACCATGATTATTGGAACGCTGACTCGATGGCCCGCCCCGATTGTTGTGTTCGCCAGCTCCACTACTATTTTGCTGTGCCACTGCTTCATCCATAACTACTTCCTCTCTGATACCCTTCCCACTACATCATCCAGGGCACCCTGCAGATCCTGCTGGCTGCCATCATTCCATATCGCAAAATCCGCCGCTGCCATCTTTTGCTCGATCGGCCATTGCGCGTCGATGCGCCTGTCGATCTCAGACGCGTTCAAACCACGCGCGGCAAGCCGTTGGCGCTGCACCGCGGCACGGCACCCAATACACACCACAGCATCCCAGCCGGCTTGCATCCCCGCCTCGAATAACAGCGGCACGATCGTCGCCGCCCCCGAGAACCCTTGCTGCTCGCATGCTTGTAACCATTTCGCCAGCTCCTGTTTGACGAAAGGGTGCAACGTCGCATTCAATGCCTCCAGCAAAGCTGGCGCCGCGAACACTTTTTGTGCCAATTTCTGACGGTCAATCGTGCCGTCCGTCCGAACAGCATCTTCCCCCGCAAGAGCACGTACCTGGTCGTATGCAGGCCCACCGGGCACATACAACGCATGCGCAACCTGATCTGCCTCGCAGACAGCCCAGCCCACCGACGCAAGATAGGAACCGGCAAGACTCTTACCGCACGCAATGCCTCCCGTAACAGCAATGCAAATCATGCCACACCAATAAACGATAAAATAACCATGCAAGAGATCCGACAACGTTTGGAATACATGCAGGGAATCAACAGCCATGTTGACTGTGTTGTGATTGTGATGAATCCTGCTTGTAAGAGCAAGATGGGTGCAAATCTACGCCATGCGACAACGAATGTCAACAGAATTACATCTGCATTTTTCGTAGCTGTTCCAGATAACGGGCCACATGCGGTTGTGCACGACGCGTCTGCGCATCTTCCAATAACCTGATCGCTCGTGCATAGCGCTGGCGCCCGACTTCGATCTGGGCTTGTTGAACGAGTGCCTCTACCTCGTACCCCGAGATCCGCGCGGCCCGCTCACTGTATAACAACGCTCTTTCGGCCTGGCCGCTTGCCTCCGCGATCGTAGCCAGCAACAACAAGGCGCGCCCATCCAACGGGTTCAGTTGCAACGCTTCCTGCAAAAGCGTCTCCGCCCTTCCAACATGCTCCTGCTGCCAATGTAACTGCCCCTGCAATCGAAGCAGCGCCGCTCGCTCCGCATCGGACCAAGCCTGCATGTCGACATCGGCCAGCATCGCCTGCGCCCCGTCAAGATCATCCAGCAGCAAGAAACCATCGATGGCACGCACAACACGCTCGGGCGAAGCAGGTGCACCCGCAAAAGCAGCCTGATAGGCATCCAAGGCATCCACCGGTTGGCTCGCATGCAGCAGCAAATCCCCTTGTAGCGCCAGCATGTCGGCGTCGGCCAGCCCCAACCGTCGCGCAGTCTCGAGCGAACGGATGGCTTGCGCATGACGCTCCAGTAGCAGAAACGCGTTAGCCCGCAGGCGCCACACATCTTGATTCTCCGGTTGCAGCGCCAGAACTTCCCGTGTCAGTGAAAGGGCCTCCTGATAGCGCTCCTGCATAAACAGCGCTTGCGTTAAACCCGTTAGCGCTTCGTAAAGGTCCGGCTGCAACAATAACGCATTGCGAAAGGCCGTTTCGGCAGACACCGCACGCCCCTGCATCTGCAACGCATGCCCTAAAAGCACATACAGATCAGCATCGGCTTGCCCATCCGCAACAAGTTCCTGATACAACCCAATGGTGCCTGCCGCATCATCCCGTAATAGATAAATCCGACCCAGATTGGCCTTGGCCGCGCGAAAGCGAGGCAGCACCGCAATCGCCTCCTCATAGGATCGCTGCGCCGAAGTATACTCCTCTGCCTGGAAATAAAAATTTCCGGCGGCAAAAGCTACCGCCGCACTGCGCCGGGTGCCCGTCTCCAGCATCTCCGCCGCTGCCACGACATTGGTCTGCCCCACCGCAAAGGCCGCCTGCAATAAGCGACGGTCCGCCGCCGATACCTCCGGCTCAAAAGGCGGTCCCGACGCAGTCGCCAACCCGCCCCAGAACAACCATCCCACAACCATCCAACATCGTCCCGTGCGCATATATTTCCCTTCTTTACCCGCTACAAACGTTACTCACTACTGCAAGCGGAACTCCACCCGTTGCCGCACGCGCACGGCCACGGCGGCCCCCTCGCGTATCCCCGGCGAAAACCGCCAGCGCGCCACTGCACGCAAGGCCGCCTGATCAAATAGATCCGGCGGGGTGGCTTCCATCACGATGGGATCCTCTACGGCACCATCCGCATTTACAATGAATTCTACCGTCACAAAGCCTTCCTGTTGTCGAAGCCGCGCCTGGGGCGGATACTGGGGACGTAGCTGCACAATCGGACGCGGCGGCTCATCCAACTCCCCTAATGCAAAAACCAAGGTCTCCACCTCGCCGCCAAAATCGTCCAGGCGAAAGCCCCAACGGAAATCGCCGGCAATCTCCCCCACCCCGACTTGCAGGCTCAGACTCGCCGGGGGCAGAACGAGAGAGCGAGGCGGGGCCTGCAATGCCGGTGCCTGCCGCCGCTCGGTGCTTTCAGGGGGACGCGGCTCCGGGGGGGGCTGCAATGGAACCGGTGGCACCACAGTGGTCACAGGGCGAATATCCAAAGCGGGACGCGCCGGTGTCGATAGGCGTTCCAAATACGGAAGCCCGACATACAGCAAAATGGTCACCGCAGCAGCGGTACCGACTGCACGCCAACTCCATGTCGGCGCATAGGCCTTTTCCATCGTTTTCGGATTCGGTGCTTTCACCATAGCTCAATCCCGCGTAGCGGCTATGCTCACCTGTCGTGCGCCCGCCAATCGGCACTCATCAATTACATCTACAACCGGAGCCGTGCGCGCATCGGCATCAGCGAGGATAATCACCGGCACTTCGCGTTCGCGCAAGTGTCGCGCAACCACGCCGCGCACACCACCAACGCCAATCTCCCGTCCACCATACACCACACGCCCATCCGCCGTTACCGCAATCTGGATGCTATTGCGATCCAGATCAACCGCACTGGTCGCCTGGGGTTTCTGCACCTCCACACCGGCCTCTTCCACAAATACCGTCGTCACAATGAAAAAAATCAACAACAGGAAAACACAATCAATCAACGGGGACATATTGATATCCACGCCCTTGGCCAATTCCGTATCCCACTGCACCCGTTTCATGCTGCACTCCTCAAGGGATCGGACTGCGGCAGCCCCCCGAGTAGCGCGACCAGATGCGCCCGGCAGTCGCCCAGCAACAACTGCACATCCCGTGTGGCCTGGCGCAAATGCGCCATGCCAAAAACCCCGGGCATGGCCACAACCAAACCGAATTGCGTAGTAATCAATGCCTGGCTAATCCCGCCAGCGACGCGTGTGCCGGTTTGGCCGGATACCGCCGATACCGCCTCAAAGGTCGCAATCATGCCACCGACCGTACCAAGCAAACCGAGCAAGGGAGCCGCTGCCGTCAGTGCTGCCAGCATAACCATATCCTTCCGAACACATTGCATGGCCACCGATTCACACACCTCCAGCGTCTCCATCGGGGATCTCCCCGTCTCCGCAATGTGCAGCAAGGCACGCAAAAATACGGTTGCAAAATCATTGCGAGGCAGCACATTCTGTAAGGTACCAATATCCATGGGCTCGACCCGATCGCGAAGCCAGGCTTGCAATACGCGCCCCTCCTGCAACAAACGCCGCGTAACAAGCTGCGTCCGTACGACAAGCAACAGGATACAGAAACTCACCGCTGCCAGCGGCAGCAGCACCCCCCCACCCGATACCCAATAGCGCCAAACGTGCTCTACCCCCGTCATACAGACTTCCCCCGTGCGTGCAGATGGTTGACCAGCCCCAAGGCCTGTCGTTCCAGCGTTGCCACCACTGCGCGTGCACTGCGCGAGAGAAACGCCTGTACCAGCAGAACCGGTACCGCAATCATCAGGCCTGTCTCGGTCGTGATCAACGCCTCGGAAATCCCCCCCGATAACATGCGCGCATCCCCGGAACCAAACAAGGTTACCAATTGGAAGGTATGGATCATGCCCGTCACCGTACCAAGCAACCCCAACAGAGGTGCAACGCCGCCAAGCACCGCCAACGTGCCCAAATGGCGCTCAGCCTGTGGCAGAACATTTACCACATGCTCATGCAAGATCTCTTCGAGATGTTCGCGTGCCACGGCGCGATGCACAATCGTCTCTTGTACTATATCGCCCAGCGGGCCCTTCATCCCGTCTGCCAGTTCCTTCGCATGGACCACATCATCCTGCTTGAGCAACACAGGGATTTGCCCGATATCCACGTTCACGGCACGATGTAAACGGAACAAGCCCATCGCTTTCCAAACCGCCAGCAGTAGAGCAATGCCTCCTGTAGCCAGCAGGGGAATCATCACCAAGCCCCCCTTGCGCAAACGTTCAATCACATGCACCCGGCTCTGCTCCATGCGAATCGCATCCCCACCAGTTACGTCCGTCGGCACCCGTACGCGTGCCCCGCCAAATAGCCGCTGCAAAGCCGCGTGGTCATCTCCCTCAAACCGATACACGCCAGGCTCCAATCGACCCAAGCGCGGTACTGCCACCCCTCCAAGATCCACCTCGTCTGCACGAAAAAAGGCAATCGGACCAAGGATACCAAAGGTTCCGGTGCGCGCGATGCCGTCAGCATCTAACGCCACCCCGGCGATGCGATGTCCCCCGAGCCGCGAGCGATTCCAGCTTTCGGCGTGTTCCAGGAGTTCTTCCGCCAACGCGGCAAAGCCCACCACATCGCTCGCGGCCAACTGATCCCGAATCGGCCCCACAACCTCGCCCAGCAGGGCCGCCTCCGCAACACCGCTACGCGTGTCCAGAGAACGCGCATATTCGGTTAACAAGGTTTCCGCAAATTGGAAGGATTCACGCGCAGACGCAGCGCGTTCCCGTAACCGCGCCTGCTCCTGCTCGCCTTGTTGCCGCAAGCGCTGTACACGCTCGGTTTCTGCCCGTAGCTTGGCGGCTTCCTCCTGTAACGCCGCAAGTTGCCGGGCCAAGGGCTCACGCGCAGCCTCGATCTCGGCCCGCAATGTAAGCAGCGCGGCCGTATCGCGCTGGATATCTGCCTGTAATGCCTCAACTGCCTGGGTAAGTACCATGCCGTCGGCAATCGCCAAGACCGGCAGCGTGGTCGCTAGCCAAAACACACGAACCAAGATTTGCTTCCTCATGGTTGCACCTCCTGTGCCACTTCAAGCAGCAATGGCACAAACTGCGCGGCAGCGTCGCGTTCCAATACCCGCAGCGCAAGGCGTATACTTGCTGCCTGCCCCGATTCCTCCTGCCAGATCCACCCCTCAGCAGTGGG
>SLBU01000155.1 GCA_007126175.1 Kiritimatiellia bacterium | reverse complement strand
GGTGCGGAAATCAGCATGAAGAGCATGATGCAGAAACCGACCAACGGGCTGTAGTTGGCCTTGAGCTGGTCACGCAGCGGTTCGGATTCCTCGTCGGCCTCGCCGACGGCATAGACGATCCCGAGCTGCGCCACAAAAACCTCTTTTGCGGCAAAGGCCCCGATCATGGCGGTACCGATACGCCAGTCGAATCCCAGCGGCTTGATAACTGGCTCCATGGCATGGCCGATCCGACCGGCAATCGTGTTGGATAATTCGGCGGCCTGCTGCTCTTCAGCGGACAGGGTCTCATCCACAACGTCCGTCTTCGGGTAGCTCGTCAGTGCCCATAGGATAATCGAGATGCCAAGAATGACCGTGCCGGCCTTCTTGAGATAGAGCCCGCCGCGCTCCCACATGTGGATCATCACGCCCTTGAAGGTCGGCAGACGGTAGGGCGGCAACTCCATGACAAAGGGTACGGTTTCGCCCTTGAACAGGGTCGAGCGCAGAATTTTGGCGCACACGATTGCCAGCAGCATCCCAGTGATATAGATGATCCAGAGCATCGGTGCGTGCCAGGCTGATGGGAAGAACGCCGGGATAATCAATGCATAGATCGGCAATCGTGCCCCGCAACTGACCAGCGGCAATACCAGCATGGTTGTAAGCCGGTCGCGCCGACTCTCGAGTGTACGCGTGGCCATAATGGCAGGAATCGAGCAGCCAAAGCCCGTAAGCATTGGAATAAAGCTTTTGCCGTGCAAACCGATCTTATGCATAAGTCGATCCATGATAAATGCCGCGCGTGCCATGTAGCCAGAGTCCTCCAGGATGGCAATGGCCAGAAATAGCAGGAGGATATTCGGCAGAAAGATGACTACCCCGCCGACGCCCCCGATGATTCCATCCACCAGCAGAGAGAGCAGGGCACTGTCCTCGGCGCCCGGCCAATGGGCGGTGATCGCTTCGCCTAACCAGCCAAAGAAGCCATCGATCCAATCCATTGGCGGTCCGCCAACGGTAAACGTCAGCCAGAACACCAGATACATCATCCCCAGAAAGATTGGCAATCCCCAGACACGATGAATGATAACCTCGTCGATTCGATCCGAATGTGTGTGCCGTGTCTCGACTGTAGAACGAACGGCCTCCTGGCAAGCCCCTGATATGAAACCGTAGCGTTGATCGGCAATCACCATCTCTGCTGTGTCGCCTAGAATGGAAGAAATGCGCTGTTGTTCGGTCCGCACACATGCATCCAGTGCCGGATTCTGGAACTGCCCGATGACCTCCTGATCGTTTTCCAGTAATTTGATGGCGGTCCACTGTGCCAGCACGCGATCCTTGATCCCCGCATATCCCTCCAGCCGTTCGGTTATCTCCCGGATTGACTTGCCTAGCTCCTTGCCGTAGTCAATGTTGGCGGGCTCTTGCTTGGCAGTACTCCCAACACGAATTGCTTCCGTTATCAACGCTTCAATCCCGGTCTTTTTTGAACCAACCGTCGGAACGATGGATACGCCTAGCAACCGGGCAAGAAGATCAAGGTCGAATGCAATGCCTCTGGCCTGTGCCACATCACTCATGTTGAAAGCAGCGACGACTGGAACCCCGAGCTCGCGCAACTGAACCGTTAAGTACAGGTTGCGCTCAAGGTTGGAAGCATCAACGACATTGATCACAACATCCGGCTTCTCGTGAATGATAAAATTGCGGGCAACAAGTTCTTCCGCTGAATATGCCGTCAAACTGTACGTTCCCGGTAAATCCACGATGTTCAACGCTATGTCGTCGCGCCGGCAAACGCCCTCCTTCTTTTCTACCGTCACGCCCGGATAATTCCCGACATGCTGCCGACCACCCGTTAGCGCATTAAATAGCGTCGTCTTGCCCGAATTCGGATTCCCCGCCAATGCAATCGTCAATCTCTTCTTGCTCATCCCTTTTCCTTAATATATGTACGCGATGTGCGTCATGTCTTACAAAGTTTGCCAAGCATAACATTATGGATAAAAAATTTACACTTCTTGAACGGACAGCTTTTCTGCCATTTGTCTGCCTAGTGCGAGTCGTCCGTCGTTGATGCCAATAAGAATGGGCCCGCAGTGATCGTTGTGTCGCACTTCAATTCGCGTGCCGGGCAGTAGCCCTAGTGCAGCCAGGTGTGCCGCTACGCCGCCTCCGCCACGAATGCGCTGAAGGATGACAGACCGTTTGGATGGGACCAGGCTTAAAGGCATGAGAAATGCGTGCATAAACTAATGCCCCGTGACTTTCCTTACCTGAATATCTGCTGCTTCCTCGCGACGCAAAGATAAATGGTAGCCCTTTACCTTGACGTCAAGCGGATCTCCCATCGGTGCCACGCGCACAACTTCCACCAGACTCCCACTCGTTACTCCCATGTCGCGAATGCGCCGTTTCACCGCGCCGCCACCGGCCATCCCTTCAATTTGACCCTTTTCCCCGGGCTTCAACTCACTTAATGGGATCGCCATATTTGTTTCCATCCCTTTCGTTTTATCCTGTGCCACATCCCGTAAACACAGCGTTATGCAACGTTCGCAAGCATCAGCATCCTGTGCGTGATCCTGGCAATGGTATCCAAAACCGTGAATCCATTTGGCACCAGCGCGCGGGCATGTTTCCACGAATTCGGCAAAATCCAGCAACCGATTGACAATATTCTTGGAAATGCCATGTTCCATCCGGCAGGCGGCCTCATCGGCTTCCGTAGGATCAATCGAGAGGACATTGACAAAAAAGTCACGCAGCGCTTCATGCCGTCGCAACACTTTGCTGGCGACGGCGGTGCCGGTTTCGGTGAGCGTGACGTAGCCATAAGGCTCGTAGTTCACAAGCCCGCGCTCCTTGAGCGTTTGCAGGGCTCCGGTCACCGAGGATCGCTTTACCTTCAGGCGATCCGCAATATCCTTCGAGCGGGCAACCGTATAGTCGCGCACCAGAAGGAAAATCGTCTCCAGGTAGTTCTCCATGCTCGCGCTGAGTGCATCTGTGGTAATAGCCGTCATGTATCTATCACTCCTGTCCAAAAGTTAGTTTCGTCTAACTTATGGGGTTGATGCTATTTTGTCAACAGGTTTTTGTACCGTGGGAAACGGGAATTATTTTTCCGTGCGCAGGACTTCGCGCACGCGTTCGACCTCGGCCAGTTGTTTGGCGTCGGGTTCGGGGTAGGCGAGGGGGAGGGACTGGAGGGTATCGATGATGATCTGGGAGATCAGCAAGCGGGCATTGCGTTTGTCATCGGCGGGAATGGAATACCATGGCGCGAGGGCATGGCTGGTGTGCTGGAGGCACTCGCCGTAGACCGTCTGGAAGTCGTCCCACTGTGCCCGGCTCTTGAGATCCTCGGCGCTGATTTTCCAGTGTTTCTCAGGTTCGTCGGCGCGTGCGAGAAGCCTTTTGCGTTGTTCCTTTTTGGAAAGATGCAGAAAGAACTTGATGATGCGTGTGCCGTTGCGGTGGAGGTAGTCCTCGAAGGAAACGATGTCGCGATAGCGATCCGGCCAGAAGTTTGGTTGTTCGGCGTAACCCTCCGGAATCAATTGGGCATTGAGCACAGCAGGTAAGGCCTTGACGATCAAGACCTCCTCGTAGTAGGAGCGATTGAATATGCCGATATTCCCGCGCATGGGCAGCCGCTTGGTGGTGCGCCACAAGAAGTCGTGGGCCAGCTCCTCGGCGCTGGGT
>SLBU01000074.1 GCA_007126175.1 Kiritimatiellia bacterium | reverse complement strand
GAGGCCATGACGTAGGGGTTGATGATGTCGATGCCATTGAGGGGGTCATGCGGGTGGGTGTGGTTGTAGGCGGTCACGTAGGCAGCAAAGAGCGCTAGGGCGGTGAGCGCGGCGGAGCCGATGGCAAAGCCTTTGCCGATGGCAGCGGTGGTATTGCCGACGGCATCGAGGCGGTCAGTGCGTTCGCGTACCTCCTTGGGGAGTGCGGCCATTTCGGCGATGCCGCCGGCATTGTCGGCAATGGGGCCATAGGCATCGACGCCGAGTTGGATGCCGGTGTTGGAGAGCATGCCGACGGCGGCAATGGCAATGCCGTAGAGCCCGGCCAATACATAGGAAAGCACCATGGCAACGGCGAGAATGAGAATCGGCCATGCGGTGGAGGCCATGCCCACGCCGATGCCGGCAATGATATTGGTGGCGGCCCCCGTCACGGATTTGCGGGCAATCCGTGTAACGGGCATGTTACCGACGGCGGTGTAGTATTCGGTGATCAGGCCGATGGCCAAACCTGCAACGATGCCGGTGATCACGGCCCAGAATACGCCGATGGCACTGTAGGTGCGCTCGCCGTAGGTCCAGGTGGCCGGGAGGATCCAGCGCACGGCAAACCACGTGGCGACCAGCATGAGGCCGGAGGCCAGGAATTCGGCGCGGTTGAGGTTTTTCTGGGGGTCTTCATGGTGGGTGGCGTGTACCGTAAGGGCCCCTAGGATGGAGGTGAGGATGCCGCCGCAGGCGAGGATCAGCGGCAGCAGTACGGCCTGCAGGCCGCCGAGCGAAGAGTCTGGTTCGAATCCGGCGGCAGCGCCGGCGAAGACGGCCCCGAGAACCATCGTGCCGATAATGGAGCCGACATACGATTCGAAGAGATCGGCGCCCATGCCGGCGACATCGCCGACATTGTCGCCGACATTATCGGCGATTGTGGCGGGGTTCAGGGGGTGGTCTTCGGGGATGCCGGCTTCGACCTTGCCGACGAGATCGGCACCGACGTCGGCGGCTTTGGTATAGATGCCGCCGCCGATACGGGCAAACAGGGCGATGGAGGAGGCGCCGAAGGAAAACCCTGTGATGACGGGCATGATGGTGTCGATTTCCCAGCCTGCGAAGCTATAGACGGCATAGAGGCCCCCGAGGCCGAGCATGCCGAGACCGACGACGCCCAGGCCCATGACGGACCCGCCGGTGAAGGCGACGAGCAATTCGTGTCCGTCCTTGCTGTAAGCGGCCTGGGTGGTGCGGACATTGGCGCGCACGGCGACGCGCATCCCGATCAGGCCGGCGAGTCCGGAGCAGACCGCACCGGCAATAAAGGATAGCGAGATCAGGGCGGAGGACCCGCTGCGCCAGGCGACGATTCCGAGAACGGTTGCCACGATCGCGACGAAGATTGCCAGGACTTTGTACTCGGCTTTCAGGAACGCTTTGGCACCATCGGCGATATGTTTGGCAATGGTACGCATGCGTTCGTTGCCATCTGGTTGGCGTCGGACCCAGCAGGCGCGGTTCCAGGTATAGAGTAAAGCCAGTACGCCGAATACCGGTATGAGGCCAATGACCAGATGCTGCATATGTGCGCTCCTTTTCAAATTGCCTGTTACGGGCTTACTCAGGAGCCATCCGCTTTCTCTCCATGGATCAGGCAGTGTGCCCCTTCATCTTTACCCACGCCAAGTGTGCGTATGTTGCCCGAGATGCAAACAGGTTGCAACCCCTTTCACGACGAGTGCAACGGAAGTTGGACCCAAGATCGATGGTAATCACGTTGCAGTGCACGCCCGATCTGTTATATTCGTGGAATGAAGCATATCTTACTCGTGGGTAGCCTTTTTCTGGGGCTCTGGGGAACGAACCTTGCGTTGGCGCAGGTTACGCCGTCGTTTGTGGTTCCGACAGATTTGCCGGGGGCAGGCTTGCGGATTCTGCTGCCGGCGCGATCGGTCGAGGAGCCCTTGCCGCCATTGGAGCGGCGCACATATCGCTTTCGGCAGGGCGAGCGGACCTGGACGGAGGAGCGGTACGTTGCGCGGGAGATCTGGTTGCGGTCGCATTTGCTCGGGCAATGGCGCGATGCCCATGGCAACCGCATGCGTATCCTGCAAATGCGTTACCGTTTTCCCGAAGGGTTGCAAGAGGATGTGATGCGTTCTGTGTATGATGCGGCGGTTGCGCAGCTTCCGGATCTTGCGGAGGAATCTTCGGCAGCCCTTCTGGATTGGGTTGGCGATTATCTTCAGTCGGAACCTGTTGTCCCGGTGGTGTTGCAGCATGTCTCGCATCCATTGCAAGGGGCTGCGCGGCTTGCCACGGACAATCCGCAGCGGGTATTGTATGTGTTGCGTATCGCGGTTGCACAAGGCGGGCTGGCCGGGAATGTTCTGCAAAATTTTGTGGTTGATCTTGATCTTGTTCCCGATGCGGATGTCGCACGGGCCTTGCAATCGTTTGAGGAGCGTTTTCTGCGGTCGCTGGATGTGATGCCAGTCCGTCGGCCATCCGCACCCGTGATGGAGCCCACATCGGGGTCTGGGGCCACAGGAGGGGATGATCCGCTTGCTGCTCGTCTGGCGCGCAGTCGGGCCGAGGCGCATGCGAGTGTGGCAAATCTGCGCAATTGGCAATCGGTGGATATCGGGGATTATGTTTTGCTTTCGGATCAACGGCGCGGGGCCCATCAATTGATTCGGGATTTGGAGCGCACGCTGGGTCCGATGCGTGATGCCTTTGCTGTGGTTGTTCCTCCTTTACAGCCCATCGCGGCAGTGGGGGTGATCCGGGTGTTTGCCGAGCAGGCGGAATATACCCGTTATGTGGGGGAGGCGTATGCCTGGAGTGCCGGGCTCTGGAGCCCGGCGCGTTCGGAGCTGGTGATTCGTCCGGTAGAGATGCGACACTACCAGCAGGCGCGCGAACAAATTCTCTCCACCATCTATCATGAGGCTTTTCATCAGTATCTATCGCTGGCAACTGCGCCCTTGCAGGTTTGTGTCTGGTTCAATGAGGGGCATGCCGAGCTGTTTGAGGCATCGCGCTTGCAGCGCAATACGATCGTGTTCGAAGAAAATGCTTCTGCTGCCCAGCGGGCCATCGGCCTGCCGCTGGAGCGACTGTTTGCGCTGGACCACAGCGGCTTCTACAACGCGAACGATGCACAACGACGGCAGCATTATGCGACAGCGTGGGCCTTGATTTATTACTTGCGGCGCTCGGCGGCGGCGGATCCGCAATTCGCCTTTGCAGGGTTTCTGGATGGGTATATGCAAGCGCTGGCCCAGACGCGCAGTGGGCCGGATGCGCTGCGTTTGGTGCTAGCGCGCTATCCGCTCGCTGCGTTGCAAGCTGATTTCGAGGCATTTTGGGGCTCGGCGCGTCGTCGTCGGGCCGTGTTGCGGGCACCTTGAGCGGGCGGTGGTGGCCTGTGGTCTGGTTGGGGGATTTATGGCAGAAAAGACGATACATATTAGGGGGATGCATTGTGCCAGTTGCGTGGCGAATGTGGAGAAGGCGTTGCAGGGGGTTACGGGGGTTTCAGATGCGAGTGTGAATCTTGCCACGCATTCAGCCATGGTGCGGGGCGCGGATGGGATGCTTCCTGATGATGCCGTCTTGGCGGAGGCAGTGCGAAAATCCGGTTATGACGTTGCGGAGGCGGGTACGCAGGCGATCGATGAGGATGATGGGCGCAGCGAGCGTCGGCGCATGTGGCTGGCGTGGGCGGCAACGATTCCGATCATGATCTGGATGCTGCCGATGTTTCTGGGGCACGGACACCATTATATGCCGGGCGGCATGCTGGCACACGATTGGGGCATGGTGCTGCTGAGTGGTATTGTTATGTTCTGGCCCGGGTTTGCCACGCTGCGTAGTGCGGGGCGTTCTGCGCTGCGCTTTGCTCCCAATATGGATGTGCTGATTACATTGGGAACGGTTTCTGCCTATGTTACGGGCATCATCGCGCTGGCGGGGCATTATATGGTATTGCCGGAGCTGGCAAATTTTGGTGGGCTTGCCGGGATGATTATGGCGTTTCATTTGACGGGGCGGCATATCGAGACGCAGTCGAAGGGGAAGGCTTCGCAAGCGATCCGCAAGTTGTTGACGCTTGAGGCGAAGGAGGCCTGTGTAGAGCGCGATGGGGAGGAACAGCAGATTGCGATCGATGCGCTTGCCCCTGATGATATCATGGTGGTGCGTCCGGGCGAAAAGATTCCGACGGATGGTGAGGTGGTTTCGGGCAGCAGCAGTGTGGACGAGTCGCTGGTGACGGGCGAATCCATGCCGGTGAAGCGCGAGAAGGGCAGTACGGTTATCGGTGCCACGATCAATTTGGAGGGTGTGTTGCGTGTGCGGGCTACGCGCACGGGTAAGGATACGTTCCTGAGTCAGGTGATACGCATGGTGGAGCAGGCGCAAGGCTCCAAGGTACCCATCCAGGCATTGGCTGATCGTGTGACAGCGGTTTTTGTTCCGATTGTGCTTGTGGTGGCGTTGGTGACGTTCGCGGTGTGGGTGTTGTTTCCCGGGCCATTCGGTGCGTTGGCGCATTGGTTGGCAACCTGGATTCCGTGGGTGAATCCGGACTTAGGGCGCGTGGCACTGGCGCTGCATGCAGCGATTGCGGTGTTGGTGATTGCTTGTCCGTGTGCGCTAGGTCTGGCCACGCCGATGGCCTTGATGGTGGGGTCAGGGTTGGGTGCCGAGAATGGCATTCTGATACGCAAGGGGGCCGCCGTGCAGGTATTGCGGGATGTGGACGTATTGGTATTCGACAAGACGGGCACGATCACCGAAGGCAAGCCGGGGGTTACGGATATTGTGCCGGCTGCGGGAGTCGAGGTTGAAGAACTGTTGCGTGTTGCCGTGGCACTGGAGCGTAATAGTGAGCACCCCATTGCCAGAGCCATTGTGCAGGAAGCCAAGGATCGTGGTGTTGTGTCTGCTCCGGCTGACGAATTTGCCGCGGTGACGGGCGGGGGCGTTCGCGGTGTGCGTGATGGTGTGTCCGTGGCGGCGGGAACCGACGCCCTGATGTCGCAGCCCATTCCTGATGCGTTACGCGAGGCGCGGGCAAGGCTTGAAAAAGAGGCCCGCACGGTGATTCGTGTGGTGGCAGGGGATCGCGAGTTGGGTTTGGTTGCGGTGGCTGACCGGATCAAACCGGATAGCCCTGCGGCGCTGCGGCAGTTGAAAGCGCTGGGGTTTCGAACGGTGATGCTCACGGGCGACAACGAGACCGTTGCGCGGGCAGTCGCAGCGGAAGCGGGCATTGATGAAGTGATTGCGCAAGTGCTGCCGGGCGATAAGGCTGAGAAGGTAAAGCAGTTGCAAGCGGCGGGACACAAGGTTGCGATGGTTGGCGATGGTATCAATGATGCACCGGCCTTGACGCAGGCGGATGTCGGCATTGCCATTGGCACGGGCACGGACGTGGCAATCGAAGCCGGTGATATCGTGCTGGTACAGGGGAGCCTGGAGGCGGTTGTGCGCGCGGTGCATTTGAGCCGGGCGACCTTTCGAAAGATTCGAGAGAATCTTTTCTGGGCGTTCTTCTACAATCTGGTGATGATTCCGCTGGCGATGGCGGGTGCGCTGCATCCTTTGCTGGCAGAGATTGCGATGGCGTTCAGCTCGATCAATGTTGTGACCAATGCCCGCCGCCTGCAAAAGGTGGATCTACGCACGGGCAAGCGCAAGTAGGCATGCAGTGTGAGGGTTAATTTGGGGATGCGATATCAGAGAGGAAGCTGAGCAGGCGAGCGTGGTCCGGGAGGTTGTAGCGTGCACTGGTGAGGGCGCTGCCGATGCGCACGGTATAGGCCTCTTGCGGAAGAATCTCAAACATGGTTTCGTTGGATTGATCGTCGCCAACGGCGAAGATAAAGTCGTAGGTATGATCGTCGAGATAATTTCTGAGCATACTGGCCTTGTGGGTTTCGGCGTTGCGAATTTCGATGAGCCGGCCGAGCTCGTTGACTTGGAGGTTTTCCATGCCGGCAAAGCTGCGCAGATCCTCGAGCAGTTCACGGGCGCGGACTTCACCAAGTTCTTTTTCGGCATTTTCGAAATGCCATATGATGGCATAGCGTTTTTCGTCGATATAGGATCCGGGTGTGCGGATGACGTATTTTTCGAGTATGGGCCGTGCGTCTTCCTGCCAGGCGGTTGAGAGTTCGGGCGATTCGGTCCATTGCGCATTGCGGCGGAAGGCGGCATCAGAGCAGGCGATGAGATCTACGGGGTGCTTGTGGAACCAGTGTTCGATCATGGATCGGCTGTTGTCGGTAATGATGGCAACGCGGTTGTTGCGGTTGGTCGCGAGGCGGGCGAGTAGCTCTAGCAACGTGGTGGGTGGGGGCTTGGTGCGTCCGTCCTTGGGTACAGGAACGAGAGTGCCGTTATAGTCGAAGAGCAGGAGGCGTTGCTTGGCGGTTTGGTAGGCGGAGCTGACTTTACTGGTGGCCCGGGCATTGAAGCTGTGGCTGTGGATCGTGACCTGGCGCATCTTCACGTGGCGGAGACTTTCGAGGAATGTAACGGACCAGTTCAGGGCGGTGTTGCGCTGCTGGCGCTGTTTCATCCGGGCAAAGGTCGTGACTTGGCGGCGGGCGGGCATGGTAAGGGCTGCGGCAAGGGCTCCGATGCACCCGTTGCGGTCGTGGGGGTTGATCAGGATGGCTTCGCCGAGTTCACGGGAACCCCCGGCAAACTCGCTGAGCACGATGACGCCGCGGTCGCTTTGGCGTGCAGCGACGTATTCCTTGCCGATAAGATTCATGCCATCGCGCAAGGAGCCTACGAGCAGCACATCGGCGCAGTTGTAGAGCGCGGCCATTTCGGTGCGGGTGCCTTGGGCGTGCTGATGGAGAATAGGGTGCCAATGTTTCCTGGCAAACCGTTTGTTGCATGCTGCGATAGCCTCTCCGACTTGCTGGGCATATTGGCGAAGGGCGGGGGTGTGGGATCCCTCGAAAGTGCGTAGCAGAAAGACGACATTGCCGCGTAGATCCTTGTGCTGGTCGAGCAATCCTTCGATCGTGCCAATTTTCTCGAGAATGCCGCGGGTGGGGTCGAGCCGGTCGATCGAGAGGACGGTTTGGCAGTCTTGGTTTTGGGTCTGGATGCGATCGATGGCGCGGTCGTAGGCGGCGGATTTGCGGATCTGGGCAAAGGCTTTACAGTCAACACCGAGGGAGAAGGCGTCGGTATGGATGAGGCGGTCACCGGTTACGACGGAGCCGAGTTTCACTTCGAGTCCGAGGATGCGGAAGAGGCAGCTATGAAAGTGGCGGGTATATTCATAGATATGGAAGCCGATCAGATCGGCACCGAGCATCCCGGTGAGGATTTGGCGCCGCCAGGGCAGAACTCGAAAGAGTTCGAAAGAGGGGAAGGGGGTATGGAGGAAGAACCCGATCGAAATGTCGGGAAATTCCTTGCGGATCATGGCAGGCAGGAGCATGAGCTGGTAGTCATGGATCCAGACCGTGTCGTGGGGGTGGAGTCGTTTGCGGATGGCTTCAAAATAGGATTTATTGAAGGCTTCGTAGGCTTTCCAGGAGGCGTCCTCGAAGGTGGCACTTTCGGGGCGATAATGGAAGAGGGGCCAGAGGGTGTTTTCGCAGAACGTATCGGCCTCTTTGAGGAGCGAGGGATTATTCAGTGGGATCATGTGGCAGTTGTGGCTCTGGGCAAGGCGTTGAATGGATGCTTTGCTTTGGGGTTGCAGGCGGGTGGGTAGATCCAGGCTGCCGAACCACGTGCTATCGTAGGCTTGATAGACGGACCCGACCGCGCTGGCGACGCCACCGACGGTTTCTTCGAGGGCGTAGCGTCCCTTGTTCTTACGCACGGAGAAGGGCAGGCGGGCGGAACAAAACACGAGATGCTGGGGTATTTCGCTTGTGGCGGCTTCCTTGCGTCCGGCATGCTCCACCAGTGTAAAGCCGGGGGTGACCAGATAATCTGCCTTCGCGCGCAGCGATTGTACGGCATGATGTTCTTTTTCCAGCACCTGAAAGCGCAGTTTATCGACCTTTTCCTTTTTTCGTTTCAGTTGCGCGCGTTTGGTGTCGTGATAGGTCAGGTCGATCAAGACGCGGATGTCGGCGGGGGCATTGCAGGCGTAGAGACCCTCGACGAGGAGCAAATCGATTTTTTTGAAATCGGTAACGAGTTTGTCTTCCTGGTCGGTATATAAATCCAGAAAAGGGATCGTGGTGGGGCGCCCTTGGCGAAAGGATTCGATGTTCTCCTCGAGTAGATCCCAGTCGATCTCGTGCAGGCCGACAGCCTCCATGCCGTGTTTACGGCGGTGGGCGGTGCGGTCAGCGGGGGCGACGATGTAGTAATTGTCCAGATGCAGGATTTTGACGCGGATTTCCTCGTTGCGTAGTACCTTGCGGAGGGTTTCGGCGATTTCGGATTTGCCGGAGCCGGATTCTCCACCGATGGCAACGACGAGGCGTTCGCGGTGTGGGCGGATGCGTGCGGCAAGTTCGCGGGCGACGCGTTCGTGTTTTTGTTCGATCAAGAGGACGTCGCCGATCATGGTTGCTCCTTCTGGTTGATGGCGGTGAGAAAGCGCCGGAAAGATTGCGGGGAGGAGACGCGGTAGGCGGCATCGGTGTCCTTATCGCCGATTTTGACGGTGATCACGTTTTCATCGTCGAAGTAGAGCATGGTTTCATCGGTGCGGTCGTCGCCGGCGCAGAGCATGAGGTCGTATTTATTTTCGTTCATGAATCGTGTGACGGCCATGCCCTTGCTGACATGCTGGCTACTGACTTCGACAATTTTTTGTCCTTGGTGGATGGCAACCGGCAGGTTGGAGATGGATTCGTTGAGTTCGCCGATCAGGCTGGCCGCCTTCCAGGCGCCGAATTCGGGATCGGCTTGGCGATAGTGCCATACGAGCGCGGAGTGTTTTTCCTCGACCTTGGTGCTGGGGGTGGACATGGAATAGAACTGAAAGATGCGGGCAATGGTATCTTTCCATCCGAGGTCGATGTCGCCGACCATGGTATCCCAGTCTTGACCAGGGCGCTTATAGAAAAAGCCATGTTCGGCGACAAGGGTGACACGGAATGCGCCGAAGTGCTTTTCGAGGAAGTTCTGATCGCGGCCACTGACGATGTAGATATCCAAGTCGTCGCGTTGGTCGAAATGCTTGAAGATGTTGAGAAGTTCCTCGGAGGGGACGGCATCTTCGGGGCTATCGACAAATTCGCGCAGGGAGCCGTCGTAGTCGAGAAAGAGGGCTTTGCGGGTACCCGGTTCGCGGAAACGGGCAATGATGGCACCATCGAGCGCGCGGGTTTTTTCGTCGATGGTTGCGCCGGCGGTTTCGAGTTCGCGCACGAACGAGGAGGCCCAATAGGCGGCATCGTATCCGACGATGCGTTCGAGCATGGAGTCGAGGCGTTTGCGTTGTTCGTCCTCGGGCATCCTGATGGCACGATCAATGGCGTTGCTGACTTCATCGGTATTATAGGGGTTGACGCGGATGGCATTGAAGAGTTCCTCGGAAACGCCGGCAAATTCACTGAGAATGAGGACGCCGCGTTTGGCATCCTGTTTGGTGGCGATGTATTCCTTGGCGATGACGTTCATGCCATCCATGAGTGGGGTTACGAGGGCCACGTCGGCCAGGTTGTAGAGGGCACACAATTCAATGAAGGGTACGGAGCGGTTGAGGTAATGGACGGGGATGTTGTCGACCCGCGAATAGTGGCCATTGATGCGCCCGACGGCATGCTCGATATCGTGGACGAGTTGGCGGGTATCGCGGGAGTGCCCGCCGGTGGAGGAGACCAGCAGGATGAACATCACGCGGTCGCGGTCGGAGGGGTGTCCGGCTAGATATTTCTCGATGGCCCGCAGTTTTTTCTGGATGCCTTGGGATTGATCGAGGCGGTCGACGCTCAGGACGACGCGTTTGCCTGCGAATGTTTTGCGGTACTCGTCGAGGCATTTCTGGTAGTCATCGGAGGCTCGTGCTTTGGAGACCATGTCGATTTTAACGCCGACGGGATAGACACCAATGGAGGTGGTGGCATCGTCGCGCACGATTTGATCGAGTCCGGATTCGATGCCGAGCAGGCGCAATACCGTGCTGCGGAAGTGGCGGAGGTAGCCAAAGGTCTGGAAGCCAATCAGGTCGGCCCCGAGCATGCCGCTGAGCAGTTCGGTACGGTTGGGGTGGCAGCGGAAGAGCTCGTAGGAGGGAAAGGGCGTATGGAGGAAGAAGCCGATGCGCGCGTCGGGGAGTCGTTCGCGCAGGAGTTGGGGTACGAGCATGAGGTGGTAATCATGTACCCAGATCAGGTCGCCGGGGCGGTAGCGTTCGGCGACGATATCGGCAAAGCGTTCGTTCACGGCACGATAGGTATTGAACCATTGCTGCTGGTAGTCGGCATGGCCGGAGAGATAGTGCAAGATGGGCCACAAGCTCGTGTGGCAGAAGCCATCATGATATTCGCGGATTTCGGTTTCGTCGAGAAAGACGGGGATCTGCTGACGGGCAGCTTTGAGTTCGCGTGCAAGCTGCTCGCGTTGTTCATGTTCGGGGGCGGGCTCTCCGGTCCATCCGATGCGTTGCACATGATAGGCCTTGTCGCCAGCGCCGGTGAGTACATCGGCCAGTTCGGTAGAGGTCAATTTCATTCTGCCGACCGCGTCGGCCGCAGGCAACTGGCAGGAAATATTGAAGAGATGGGCACCACTATGGTTCATAGGGCATTCTCCTTTTTTTGTGCTGGGGTATCGAGCACGACTTCTTCGCCGGGCGGCAGCAAGACAGCCTGCTCGCCGAGCATAACCGTTACGGCTTTGGTGCCGTGGGTACGCATACGGATTTGCTGCTGTCCGATGGACAAGGCGTAGCGCACGCCGCGGAAGGTGAGTTCGAAGGTGGTGGTGAGCCAGGCTGGAGGCAGGGCGGGGCGGATCTGCAGGATATCGCCCGAGACATCTACCCCCGCAAAAGCAAAGAGGATCAGGGTGATGGTGGATGCCATCAGTGCCACATGGATGCCTTCCTTGGTGGTGCCACCCTGTATATCGCCGAGGTCGGCATGGAGGGCGGTGTGGTACCAACGCATGGCTGTTTCCGTATCGCCAAGCAGACAAGCAATATGCGCATGTACCCCCAGACTGAGGGTGGAGCCATGGGTGGTTCGCTTTTCGTAATATTGGTAGTTGCGCTGCAAATCCTCGAGCGTGAAGGCAATATCCAGGTTTTCGAGGATCTGCTGCACGGTGTTAAAGGGCAGCACAAAGAAGAGCATCATGAGGTCGCCCTGCTTGCTCAACTGGTAGTCATCGGGGTCTTTGCCTTCGGCCTTGAGGATGCGGTCCATGCGCCCGATGTCACCATATTTTTTGCGGTAGTGCTCCCAGTCAAGTTCCTGCAGGTCGAGGAATCCATCGTATTGGTCGATGAGGCCGTTTTTGACGCCGACGAACATGCGTTTGGTGATGTCGAGCCAGCGGACTTGTTCGTTTTCGTCGATGCCTAGCTGGGAAAGGAGTGTCTCGGCACTATCTTGTGGCAAGGCCTGGATCACCTCGCAGGCACGTTCCAGCAGCCAAGCGGTCATGATGTTGGTGTAGGCGTTGTCTTTCAAACCGCCTTTATCGGCCCCGGGCATTTTCTCGTGAAACTCGTTGGGTCCCATTACGCCCTCGATGCTGTAGCGTTGGTTTTTGGGGTTGAGTTTGCAGCGATGGGACCAGAACAGGGCAATCGAGAGGATTATTTCGGCCCCGTACTGTTCGAGGAAGGAGGTGTCGCCTGTGATGTGGACGTATTGCCAGGTATTGTAGGCGATGGCGAGGGATACGTGGCGTTGCAGGCAGGAGTAGTCGTCGCCCCATTCACCCGAGACTGGGTTCAGGTGGAGCGTCTGGGTTTCCTCGCGTCCATCGCTGCCGCTTTGCCAGGGGAACATGGCCCCGCGATAGCCTTGTTTGCGTGCGGCGGCGCGGGCCGCCTCCAGGCGCCGGTAGCGATACAGGAGTAATGCCTTGGCAATTTCGGGAAAATGGAGGTTAAAGATGGGGAACACGAAGATTTCGTCCCAGAAGATGTGTCCGCGATAGGCTTCCCCATGCAGGCCGCGCGCGGGGATTCCGGCATCGATATCTGCATTGAAGGGGGATGCCGTGCAGAGCAGGTGGTAGGCATGCAGGCGGTTGATGCGCAGTGCATCGTCATCACCTTCGATTTGTATATCCAGTTTTTCCCAGATTTCAGCCCAGGCGGCAATATGTTCGGCAAGGAGTTGTTCCCAGTCTCCGCCATCACTCATGCTGCGGATGGCGGCAATGCGCGGATCGGAAACATCGGTGTCGCGCGAAGTCTGGAGGGCCACCCGTTTTTCCAGGATAATGGTTTCACCGGAGGTGGCTTCGACCGTGAAGTCGGCCATGATTTTGCGATCCTTGGCCACGACTTTACTGGGGTGGGTCAGTTCTTTCTGGCCGGCACATACGCGATGCACGGCACGTTCGACGATGGTAATGTCGGATTGGGTGGTTTTCACGGACAAGACGATCCCGCGCGAATCGAGTTTTTCTGCATGTCGTGCGAGGTGTTCCTGGTTGAGGTCGTTATAGCGGTCGACGCCTTCATTGCGGATCTCGCCATCGAGGCCACTGCGAATCGTGAGGGGGCCATCGTAGTTTTCGGGGGTGATGCAATAGCGAATGGCACCGAGATGGCGCTGCGCCATGCTGGCAAGACGGGTGGATTCGATGCGGCTGATTTTACCATCGGGCTGTTTGATGCGTATGTCACGGTGCAGTACGCCGCGGTGCATATCGAGCGTGCGTTGGAAAGAGAGAATTTCGGCTTCATCGAGGTTGAACCATGTACCCCCTTCCGGACGGAACGTGATGTAGGTCCAGTTCGGGATGTTGACGAAGTCTTCATTTTCGACATCCCGGTCACCCACGCGGGAGACCAGGCGGTTGTAGATGCCGGCGATGTAGGTGCCGGGATAGTGATGCGCCGCGCTGTGCGCTTCCTCGGACGAACCGCGGCATCCCATGTAGCCGTTGCCGACCGTCAGCAGGGCTTCCTGGTGTTTTTCATTTTCCGGGTCGTACGCATCGTACGTTAGCGTCCAAAGCGGATTGATGTTGTCCACGACAGCATGCCTCCTTATGTGCCCTAGTTTGATCGGGGCGATTGTGTTTACAGTATTTGTGGACAACATAACATGTACATGTAGGAAACCAAGCCCAAAGCGTGCCGGGGGGCGTGTGGGGCGCTTGGGCCCGCGTTCATTAAGTTATTGCGGCATCATTGGTAATCGTGAGACACTCTGGGTGTGCAGATCCATGGTAGCAGCATCAAGTAAGGAGCATATGCAGTAATG
>SLBU01000062.1 GCA_007126175.1 Kiritimatiellia bacterium | reverse complement strand
GTCATAATCGTGAGGCCCAGCGTGATCACGACAAAGGCGTAGGCCACGGAAACGGGAATGAGCTTATCAAAGGGTTCCGGGGCTTTCTCTACGTAGTAGACGATGCAGATCATGGGAAAATTCAACGCGGTACGCAGTTTTCCGGACCAGTTGGCCTTGCCGTCGGCCTGATACATGGATCCGATCGATCGCAGGAAGGTCACCCATTGGTCGCGTGCGAGAAAGATGAGCGTGAGGAGCAGCATGGCACCGGCTAGATGGTGTTTAGCATCGCCGACGGCCGCCGATTCCAACGACATGATGTATACGAGTAACGGGAGGGATGCCAGATAGAAGAACTTGTCCATCAGGGGGTCGACATGGGCCCCGAAGGTGGTAACAACGCCGAATTTTCGGGCGTAATAACCGTCGAAGAGATCGGTCAGGGCGGAGAGCACGAGGGCCAGGAATGTGATCCAGAACAGCCAGGCCAGGGGATGGTAGGTGTGTACGATTGCACCTGCAAAGAAGAGCAGTACGAGGGGAAAGCGGACGAAGGTGAGAAATGTAACAAATGCCAGTTGGTGTTTTTTGCTCATGTTCCGCTTCCCCCGACATGCAGTCGATTTTCCCGTAGGCGCGGGTCGTTTCGGGCTCGATTACGCACCGAGCTGATAGCGCGCGAAGCGGGTGATTGTGAAGGTGTCGCCGAGTTCCTTGCCGAGATTGTTGAAGATGTCTGTGATGCTCATCTTGGGTTCTTTGACGAATGGCTGATCGACCAGACAGACATCCGAATAGAACTTGTTGACCTTGCCGTCGACGATCTTATCCACGATGTTCTCCGGCTTGCCTTCTACCTGCTTGGCATAGATTTTACGCTCTTCCGCCAGTATGTCGGCAGGAATCTCGTCGGATTTTAGATATGCGGGCGCTGCTGCGGCAATGTGTAGCGTCAGATCCTTGATCGCTTCGGCAAAAGCCGGATTTGCAACGTTCTCTTCCTTCTGGCAAAGCACTTCCACCAGTACGCCAACTTTGCCCCCCATGTGGATGTAGGATGCGAGGCGGCCGGTGCCGGCAATTTGATAGCGGACATTGCGACGAATTTTGAGATTTTCGCCAATCGAGGCAATTTTTTCGATCAGTTCGTCAGCCAAAAGGGTTGCGAGGGGCTCGTCGGTTTCGAGCGCCTTTTGTGCGACTTCATCGACGAATGCCTTGAAGGAGTCGTTGCGTGCGGCAAAGTCTGTCTCGCAATTGACTTCGACCATCGCGAGGGTCTTGTCGTCGGGGCTGCTGGCGGCGGCGATGATGCCTTGGTTGGCATCCTTGTCGGCACGTTTGGCGGCTACGGCCATGCCTCTTTCGCGCAGGACCTTGAAAGCCTTCTCCATGTCGCCCCCACAAGCCTCGAGGGCATTTTTGCATTCCATCATGCTAACATTTGTTGCGTCGCGCAGTTCCTTTACTTGTGCTGCTGTAATTGCCATGGGTTTTCCTTTATGCTGATAAATGTATTGGCTTATTTGGTGTGAGGTTCCTGGTGCAATCGGCACCAGGAATCCGCACGGTTGATTGGCTTTATGCTTTGGTTTCGTCGGAATCAGCCTGCGGCTCCTCTGCGGGAGCACTCTCTTCTGCTGCGGGGGCTGCTGTTTCCGGAGTTTCTTCTACTACGGGGGCCGCTGTTTCGGCTTCGGCTGTCGCGGCAGCGGCCTTTTCGGCTTCGGCTGTTTTGGCGGCCTCGGCTTTGGCGGCTTTTTCGGCAGCAAGCTTTTCTGCGGCCTCGGCCTTTTCGGCCTCGGCTGCCTTACGCGCTTTGCGTGCCTCTTCGGCTGCTTTGCGGCGTGCTTCCTCGATACGTTTTTCCTCTTCAGCCTGCTTGCGCGCCCGTTCGGCCTCGGCTTCTAGCCAACGCGTACGGCCAGCCTTGTAGGCGGTGGTGATTCGGCGTGTGACGAGTTCGATGGCGCGGATGGCATCGTCATTGCCCGGAATGGGGTAATCGACGAGGTCTGGATCGGCATTGGTATCGACCATGGCCACGATCGGAATATGGAGCTTATTTGCTTCCATTACTGCGATAGCCTCTCGCGGGGCATCGATGACAAACATAATGGCCGGGGGCTTGCGCATTTCGGCAATGCCGGTAAGATTGCGCCGCAGTTTTTCGAGTTCGTGGCGCAAGACGGATGCTTCTTTCTTGTGCATCGCGGCAATCGCCCCGCTTTTTTCGAGGGCGTCGAGTTCCTTGAGGCGTGCGACGCGCTGGCGGATGGTGTTGGCATTGGTGAGCATGCCGCCCATCCAGCGGTGTGAGACATAGGGGACACCAATGTCTTCGGCAGCGGTTTTGATAATGCCTTGAGCCTGCTTCTTGGTTCCTACGAGCAGCATGTCGCGGCCGGTTTCTGCCTGTCTCTCGACATAGGCCGCAGCTTGTTCCAAGAGGAAGAGACTTTTGTTCAAGTCGATAATGTGGATGCCATTGCGTTTGTCGAAAATGAACGATTGCATTTTCGGGTTCCAGCGTTTGACCTGATGGCCAAAATGCAAACCGGCATCGAGCATTTCCTGAACGGTAACAGGTTCGGCCGCGAAATCGCGGGCCGTGAGGGTATTTTCTTCCACGTGAGTTCCTTTCTACATATTCGCCAACGCATTGGCTGTTTTATGAATCCGCTTTCGGACCGTGGAGTCCTACTCGTTTCCCCAGACACACTATTGGCCGGGATTGGCAGGCACCATGCCTTGATTGGGCGAGGAATGCAAGCCTGAAAATGCATAAATGGTTGACGCTGCGCGTGCCGCCCCTTAGATTTATGCGTTATGAAGAAACATGCATTGGTTTTGGTGGCGTTGGCAGCTTTGGTGGTGGCGGGGTGTCGGCAGCATGACTGGCGGGAACTGGTGATCGAGGTGCCGGAGATGCGCAATGAAGCGGCAGTGCGTATGGTGGTGCAGGCGATGAGTCGGGGGCCCGGGATTAAACCTAACTCGATTGTCGTAGACCCGAATAACCGCCTTGTACGCATTACCTACGATAGTTTGTTGGCGGCAGACATGAATTTTGTGCACCTAGTGGCGGGTGCTGGTTTTACGGCCAACGGCATTCCGGGGGATCCGGATGCGCGGGCGTCCTGGCCGCCTGAAGTGCAGCCGTGAATGCACTCATTGAGATGTTTCTCGAATACGTGTCGCTGGAGCGCGGTTTATCCGAACGTACGCGGGAGGCGTATGCAGCGGATCTCGTGTCGTTTCAGGAGGCGCTTGCTGCCCGGGGCGTCTGCTCGGTCAATGATGTGACCCGTGCGCAGATTGTCGATTATCTGTTGGCTGAACGAGAGCGTGGTTTATCGGTAAACTCGGTGTCCCGGCGTCTGGTGGCGATTAAGGTATTTTTTGCATTTTTACAGCGTGAGGGGCTGGTGGTGCGGAATGTGACGTCGGTGATGGAGTCGCCACGCCTCTGGAAGGTTTTGCCCGGGTTGTTGCGCCCGCGCGAGGTTGAGCGTCTGTTGCAGTCGGTGGAGGGGGACGACAGGTTGTCGTTGCGCAATCGTGCGGTGTTGGAGCTTTTCTATGCTACGGGGATGCGTGTGCAGGAGATGTGCGATCTACAAATGGATGATGTGCATATGGATGAGCACTATATCCGTTGCACAGGGAAGGGGAACAAGACGCGCGTTGTGCCCTTTGGCAGCACCTCGCAAGAATATC
>SLBU01000097.1 GCA_007126175.1 Kiritimatiellia bacterium | reverse complement strand
CGCCTGGGCCGGTATTTGCGACCGTCTGGCACATCCCCCGGAAGCCGTAATCGATCGCCGCGCCTGGCTCCGCGACCACTGAAATGAAATTGGGAGCGGATAGGCTTTGGGGGTTTAACCGCTGGTCTGCCAAGGGACAGGCCTCTGATCACATTAAACAATTCAATTGACCGAACATTGACTGTAAGATAAATTATTACAGACATTGGAAGGGGGGGAATCATGAGAAGCACGATGACAATCAGTGTTCCGGAGCAGATGCGCATGGAGCTTGACCGGATTTCGCAATCGGAGGGGGTCTCGCGTAGCGATATCGTTCGGGAATCGCTACGCGATTATTTGTTTATTAGGCGTTTCCGCAATTTGCGCAAGGTGATGGTATCAAAGGCGGCAAAACGTGGTATTTATACCGATCAGGATGTGTTCGATAAGGTATCATGAAACTGGTCCTTGATACGAACGTCCTTATAGCGGCCTTCATCTCGCATGGAACATGCAACGAGCTTTTCGAGCATTGCGGCATCCATCATGAAATCATCCTTTCTGCATTCATCCTGGATGAGCTCGCAGCAAAACTGACAGGGAAATTCAAGTACCCCCGGCAGGAGGCCGACTCGGTCGTGGCGCTGGTAACGTCACGCAGCCGGATTTTCACGAAGCTGCCACCGATCCCTCCCACCTGCCGTGACCCTGAGGACGACAATATCATCGCGACCGCCATGGCTGGAAAATGTGCCTGTATCGTCACTGGCGACAAGGATCTACTTGATCTTGAACGTGTCGGCGCCATCAAGATTATCGACCCAGCGGCATTCTGGCAGTTTGAGGCGGCAATCAGCTAACTATAAAGGGTTTTTCCAGAGGTACGGTAGTGCAGGAAGGAGGGGTCAGCCTGCGGCTAAGCCGCTGCAACCATTTGCCGCACAAGGTTTTACTCGAAAACAACCCCGCGATATGGGCCTTAAACCCTGCTTTTTTGCCTGGAATAGCGGCTTTAACGGTTCGGGTCTCCTGCCGATTACGGCTTTTCTTTGTGTTCCTTGTGTTCTTTGTGGCTAATCCGCTCGCGCTCCTGCGGTCAAATACATTTCTGACAACGCGCTCATATAGACCAAACCAAATTAGCGTCATGTGATGCATATATGCGTACTGCATCGATATTCGCTTTGTTGCTTCTCACGGGGACGCTCGGATTCGCCCGCGAATCTCTGCCGGAACCCGTCACAAAACATGACAGCGTATCGCAACTATTGGATAAGCGCTTTTTGCGGTTGGCGTCTTCAGGGCAGGCAGCACTCACCTTTTCTGTAGCAGTCGGCATCATTCACGAGGACGATTTCCTCAACGCGCTTCAGATTGCCTACGCCGAGATGCTCCCTGAAGGTGAATCGCCCGAGTTCACGGTACAACAGACCGCCCCGGGAAATTATGCCTATGTGAATCGCGACGGAGAAAAAACCACGATCACGGAAATCCTTCGTGTGATCGAATCAGACCGCGTTGAGCTTTATATTTTTTCGACGGGAAACAGGTTCTTCGGGTCATTCGAAGCGCTGACAGCCATTACCGTCAAACCCGACACCGATGAGAGTGTCCTCTGGGATGTGAAAGTGTTTGCCTACCCGCGCAACCTTGTTTCCCGGATCGTCGCACGCACGGGCGTTGTCAACCGCTTCTTCCGCAACAAGACAACCGAAATCACCGAACTTGCAGTACAAATCGGAGCCTTCCTGACCAGGCCAGGCAGCGGCTAAGCCGCTGCAACCATTTGCCGCACAAGGTTTTACTCGAAGACAACCCCGCGATATGGAGAGGAATGGGGACAGACAACCTGAGAACGGATTACGTACTTTTCTTTGTGTTCCTTGTGTTCTTTGTGGTGAATCGTTCTCTACCGCTGCCTCTGAATCTTACTGGAGAGGAATGGGGACAGGGAAAGAAATTGGGTTGACGGCAGAAGCCGGAAGTGTGATATTAATTCCATGAAGAATAATTCTTGCAAGAATAGTAATGGGTTTTTTTTCTGGGATCGTCTGGAGGAGCTTGCCGCACTGAATGCCTGGCGGGCGGGGGTGCCCCGGCTAGCGGTAATCCATGGCCGGCGCAGGTTGGGTAAGACGAGCTTGTTGCGCCGTTGGCTGCATGATACGGCGGGTGTGTACGTCCAGGCGACCGAGGGAACCCCCGTCTCCCAGCGGGCAGCCTTGGCGGATGATCTACAGGGGCTTCTGCCGGGGTTTGCGGATGTGGTGTATCCATCCTGGCAAGCGCTGCTGAAATCCCTGAAACGGCAATGGCCGCAAGATGCCCCTGTGCTGGTGTTGGATGAGTTCCCGTACCTGGTTCAGAACGCGCCAGAACTGCCATCGCTGTTTCAGGCGATGGTGGATGCGCCCGATGCCGGTAGGCTTCCGCTGGTCATCAGCGGGTCAAGCCAGCGGATGATGCAAGGTCTGGTGTTGAACGAGGATGCCCCGCTGTATGGCCGGGCCCAGGCCATTCTGCGACTGCATCCGTTGCCCGTGGGCGAGATGCGCGCGGCCCTCGATTTGCCGGATGCGGTTTCGGCGGTGATGTATTATGCAGCGTTTGGCGGGGTGCCCCGCTACTGGGATTTGGTGCGCGATGGCCGATTCGATGGCGTGGAGCAGGCGCTGGAGCGCCTGGTGTTTTCCCCGCGCGGCGTGTTGCATGACGAGTCCGACCGCGTTTTGCGCGACGAGGATGCGGCATCCCTCGAGCGCGCCGCCTGTGAACTGATCGGGCGAGGTGCCCAGCGCCCATCGGAGCTGGCGGCACGGCTGGGCGTAAAGGACACGACGCTGGCCAAGCCGCTGCGCCATCTGGTTGACTTAGGGTTGATCGATCGACAGGCACCCTTTGATTTCAGCAAGGGACGTCCTGTGGCGGGTGGACGGCGGGTTCTATACAAGCCGGCCGATCCGTTTCTGGCCATGTGGTATGCGTGCGTACGGCCTTACCTAAGCGGGTTGAACGTGGGGGCGAAGTCCGGTCAGCGCCGGGCCATGCAGGCCTGGGTTCATCATGTGGCTTCGGTTTGGGAAGACGTATGCCGTGGGCAATGGCACCAGCTTGACCATGCGGGTATCGAGTGGGAACCGGCAGGCCGCTACTGGGGCGGACGCGAGCCTTCGGACGGGGAATGGGATGTTGTGTCGGTCTCGACGGACCGGCGTCACGTGTTTCTCGGGGAATGCCAATGGATGCAGTCGGTCACGCCCGCCAAGCTCTCCGCCACAATACGGGTGATGAAGCAGCGTGAAAAGCCTCCCTTGCCTCCCGCTGCCACCGTGCATTACGGCCTGTTCCTGCCCCGTAGCGCAAAGATGCCAGCCGAAGGGGATGGCATTGCCATGCTGGATGCAAACCGGGTTATTGGGACGTAGGCGGATCATTGAAGGGGGGCGCGGCTAAGCTGCTGGAAGACATTGGGGGAAATGCTGAAATGCTGAAATTGCTGGTAGGCTTTGCTGGTTGAACCGCTAATTTTTCGAATTATGCGAATTGGGAGCTGGTGGGCTTCCGCCTGCGCCCTTCGGGGGAGAACGGGGACAGACACCTGAAACCACTATACCCCCTGCATGAACCTCCTAGCCTGAATTATTCATAAAAACGTCCTTGTTTGTTGCAAGCTATTGTGATACAATGACTTGCATGTTTTCACCACAAAAACCAAACAAGGACGTCAT
>SLBU01000076.1 GCA_007126175.1 Kiritimatiellia bacterium | reverse complement strand
GAGGATTTGGTTGATCGTTACGAGCATGTGGTGGAAGCGCGTGGTGAGGGGTTGATGCTTGGGTTGGTACTGGATCAGGATGCCAAGCCGCTGGCTGGGGCCTTGCAGGAAATGGGGTTGTTGGCAATTCCGACTGCGGGCAATGTGATTCGTCTTGTGCCGCCGTTGAATGTGAAGGATGATGAGTTGGAAGAGGCCTTGGACATGCTGGATGATTGTTTAGAGACGATGCATGGAGGAGGGGACGTTGAGACTGCATGATCTGAAAGGCCAGCGGGTAGGGGTATGTGTTTCGGGGGGGCTGGATAGCCGGACGGTAACGATGCGCCTGCTGGAAGCGGGGGTGGATGTTGTCTGTTTTACGGCGGATCTGGCACAGCCGGACGAGCAAAACATCGAGGATGTTGTAACGAAGATGGCACCCTGCGGTGCGCCTACGCACATTGTGGATCTGAAGCCGGAAATGGCGGAGGCTTGTTTCGAGGTGTTGCAGGCGCAGGCGATGTATGATGGGGGCTACTGGAACTCCACAGGAATTGCGCGTGCGGTGACGGTAAGGGGGCTGGTGCGCGCGATGCAGGCGGAAGATTGCACGGTTCTGGCGCATGGTGCCACGGGGCGTGGCAATGACCAGATGCGTTTTGAGCGTTATACCAACGTGCTTGCACCGGAGATGGGTGTGTATGCGCCGTGGCGCGATCCGGAGTTACTGGAGGCGTTTCCCGGGCGACTTGAGATGGTTGCGTATTTGCGGGCGGCGGGGATTGAGGCATTTCCGGGGGGGCAGAAACGCTATTCGACGGATGCCAATCTAGCAGGGCTTTCGCATGAGGCGGAGGATCTTGAGAGTTTGGAGACAGCGAGCACGATTGTGCAGCCGACGATGGGGGTTTGGCCCATGGACGCGCCTGACACCGAGGAATCGTTTACGGTCCGTTTTGAGAAGGGTCGGGCGGTTGCGCTTGGGAATGAGACGCTGGATCCCTTGGCGATGATGCAAGCCGCCAACAGGATTGGTGGGCGTAACGGCATCGGATTCAAGAATGCGTTGGAAAACCGCATTATCGGGACGAAGAGCCGTGGCGTGTATGAGGCACCGGGGATGGAATTGCTGGGGCGGTGTCTGGCGGTGGTGTATGAAGCCACGATGGATCGCAAGGCGTTGGCGTTGTTCCGCACGCTCTCGACATTGGTTGCCGATCAAATTTATGATGGTCGTTATTTTGATCCGGCTACGCAGGCAGCGAAGGCGGCGATTGAGACGTTTGCCGCCAGTGCGACTGGCACGGTTTGCGTAGGGCTCTATAAGGGGAACGTGTTGTTCCGCAGTCTTACGGATTGCCCTGCTTCGTTGTATAATGAAGCGGACTCTTCGATGGAGGCCAGTGATGGGTTGAACCCCGTCAGTTCGCAAGGCTTTGCAGAGATTCAGTCGGTTGAGGCGCGCGCTTTGGCACGGGCCGGGCAAATCCGGTAGGGTAGGGCGGCTATTCGAGCAGTTGCTGTATGGGGCAGGCGGCTTCTGTTCGTGTGGCTAGGTCCTTGATGCGGATGGTGCCGGCAGCCGCATCGTCGGGCCCTACCAGAATGGCAAATGCGGCGTGGGCGGCATCGGCCTTTGAGAAAAAGGTTTTCGGCTTCATAGGGGCAAGCGCAAGATATGCGCAATGGCCTTGTGTGCGGAGTGAGGCGGCGATCTGCGTTGCGAGCAGCAATTGGTCGGGGTGCATGCAGGCGACATGATAGCCCTTGCGCGGCAGTTCGGTTTGTGCGGATTGGCGTTCGGCGAGGATTTCGGCGATCACGACATCGCCGAAACCGAGTCCGACGGCGGAGGTATCTCCGCCGCCGATGCTGGCAAGTAGGCGTGCATAGCGCCCGCCGCCGAAGATGGCGCGGAGGGTACCGCGGGCATCAAAGGCTTCAAAGACGATGCCGGTATAGTAGGACAGGCCCCGGATGACGCCGATATCAAATTGGAGGGCGGGAAGGATTCCGTGGGCATTGGCGCAGGCGAGGAAGAAGTTGATTTCATCTGCGGCGAGGGAATCGGATCCGAGTACCTGCAGTGCTTCGTCGAGCGAGCGAATTTCCAGGAGGCGCAAGACGGCGGGAATGCCCTCGTTGCTGATTCCGCCGGATCGGAGTAGTTCTGAAATGGCGCTATCGGGGATTTTGCCGCGTTTATCCAAGGCCAGGAAGGCGGGCTGGTGATGCTCGGGCGGAATGCCCAATCGGTAGAGCAGGGCCGAGAGGAGTGTGCGGGAGCTGTAATGAATCCGGTACGCCTCGGGTGGCAGGCCGAGCTGTTGCATGGCGCGAACTGCGGTTGCCAGAATTTCGGCTTCGGCGCTGACGGATTCCTCGCCAATGATATCGAGATTCCACTGATAGTGTTCGCGCTTGCGGCCGCGCGTCATGCGTTCGTAGCGAAAGCATTGCCCGATGGTGTACCATTTCAGGGGGAAGGCCAATCCGCCTTGGCGCGCTGCGACCATACGGGCAAGGGTTGGGGTGATTTCGGGGCGCAAGGCCAGATCGCGTCCGCTTTTGTCCTGGAAGTGATAGATTTGATCGACGATTTCCTCGCCGGCTTTGCGCTTTAAGAGTTCGAGGGATTCGACCACGCAGGCGTCGTAGGCTTCGAAGCCGGATTGTTCAGCGGCAGTGCGCCAGGCATCAAAGATGCGGCTACGCAGGCGCATATCTTCGGGGTAGAAATCGCGCATACCGCGCGGTGGCTGGAACGTGGTGTTATCAGCCATGGTCTAGGCCTGTGGCGCGATGTTTGCATCCAACACGCGTTGTTTGAGGCTTTTGCCGGGGCGGAAGCGTACGACGTTATGCTCGGGAATCGGGACGGGGACGCCGGGGTTGTTGGGATTGCGCCCGACGCGCTGTTTACGGCGGCAGACGTCAAAGACGCCGAAATCGCGGAACTCGATGTGCGTGCCCTCGACGATGGCATCCGCAATATAATCAAGGCTTTTCTGAAGAACGGCAACGACGTCTTGCTGGGGGATTCCGGTTTCTTTGGCAATGCGAACGACAAGGTCACGTTTGGTCATGATGGGTACCTCTGAATCTGGCTTAAAACAGGTTGCGAAAGCGTTTGCATTGAATCTGCATGACTCTGTCACAAGTTGCAAGCATAAATGCGGAAAAGAGAAAGCCCGTCCCCCCCGCAAGGGCGACGGGCCTGAAGGAAGCGGCTCTGTTACAGGAAGGAAACGGCCAGATCTGCGGCAGAGGCGGCGTCAGGCGCATATCCATCGGCACCGATTTCGTCGCAGAAAGCCTGGGTTACGGGGGCACCACCGATCATGGTTTTGGCACTGATGCCCGATTCCTTCACGGCATCGACGACGGCCTTCATGTTGGTCATGGTGGTAGTGAGCAGTGCCGAGATCCCGATGACTTGGGCCTTGTTTTCCTTGGCGGCCTCGACAAATGTCTCGGGAGGGACATCGATACCGATATCGACGACTTTGAGTCCGGCGCCTTCGAGCATCATGCAGACGAGGTTTTTGCCGATGTCATGCAGGTCGCCTTTGACGGTTCCGACAACCGCGGTGCCGCGGGGTTCGATGCCGCCGCTTGTCAATGCGGGCTGGAGGATTTCCATGCCTGCCTTCATGGCACGTGCGGCAATCAGGACTTCGGGGACATAGACTTCATTTTTTTTGAAGCGCTCGCCGATGATGCCCATGCCGGAGAGGAGACCTTCGGTCAGGATTTTTTGTGGTTCGATGCCGTCAGCGAGTGCTTGTTCGACCAATGCCTGGACGTCTTTTGCTTTGCCCTTCATCAGGAGGGCGGCCATATCTTCCAGTACGCTCATGTTGTTGTTCCTTGTTTGCGATGTGCACAATGTATGTCGGTGGTATCCTTCCCCCGGCAACCAATGCGGTACATCCTAGGGTAGGCGCGTCTGGCGGAATAGGTCGTTATTGTCATTTGATATAAGAATCTTGCTGTATGTGTGATATGGGGTGTATAGTCTGCTGGAATTATTGTGAATAATGGGTAAGTGGTTATGAAAAAATTGTCTGCGAGCCTGATGGAAGTATACTTTTCGGGGTTGTGTCGTGAGGGGATCACGGGGTGTTGCGCTTTTCGTGTGCAGGGGCAGGCGCTGCAGCCGGGGCATCGTGCCGTGCCGGGCATAACGGCAGAGGGGCTACGGTTTGCGTTACAGGAAAGTATCGAGGAAGGGGGGGTGTATTTGCGTCGTGCGGGAGCGGGATTACATTGGGTCTTTGCGCTGGAGCACCTGCACGTTGTGCATGGCGGGCTTTGCGGGCGGGTGCAGGACGGTGTGGATGCCGCGTTGGTTCGTGCGGAGGGGGAAAGAGCGTTTGCCTTGTTCTACGATCTGAGCGAGTGGACGCCTGCTCTGTTGCGGGAGCGCCGTCAGGACCAACTGCGGCGTCGGCAGTTGGCGGAGGCGGCGCGCCAGCGTGAATCCGCCTCGTCTGCCGGGGACACACCTGTGGACCAGGAGCGAATGTTGCTTGCCTATATTCGTGCGGGCGATCGCAATGGGGCGCGCCGCTTGCTGAATGAGATGTTGGCTCGGATTTACCTGTCGGTGCCCCAGACAGTGGTATTGCGTGCCAGAGTGATCGAATTGGTGTGCTCCCTCACGCGTGCGGCCGTTGAGGACAATCCGCTGCTTGGCTCGCTGATCGAACAGAATCAGCGCTGGACTGAGCGGATGGTACATGCGGAGTCGTTCGAAGTACTTTCGACGCTTTTGATGGAGGCACTGGATGCCTTTTTTGATGCGGTGCATTTGCACGGGAGCAATCGTACGAATGTGCATGTGCATAAGGCTTTGACGTTTATTTCTGAGAATTTTGCGGAGCCTTTGAGTTTGCAGCAAGTGGCGCGGCATACGGGGTTGAGTGTGTATCGGCTGGCGCATTTGTTCCGGGAACATACGGGCAAGACGGTGGTTGCGACGATTCGGCAGGTGCGGCTGCAACGGGCCGAGCTGCTATTACGGCAAACGGGGATGACGTGTGCCGAGGTGGGGTATGCGGTTGGCTTTACGGATCAGAGCTATTTCAGCCTGCATTTCCGGCACCAGACGGGGCAGAGCCCGGGGCAATATCGGCGCGCGCGTGTGTAGGGAGGGAATATTGGTGCGACTTTTGTTGCATTGCCCTTGACGCTGGGGGCGGGATGTGGAAGAGTTCCCGTAACGAAATAACACAAGGAGGAAATCGTATGCAGAAATTGTTTTTAGGTGGTCTGGTGGTTCTGGTTTTGGGTGGTACGTTGTGCGAAACGGTGGGGGCAGAGGCGGCGCGTTCGGGCAGCGGGATTCGGCGACAGCAATACCAATGGAGCGCGTTGCATTGGGCGGTGCGGTATAACGATGCTGATAAGGCGCGGGAGTTGGCGACGGGGCGAACGCTGGAAGCGCGTGATGAGCTGGGGCGTACGCCGTTGCATATTGCCGCGATGTTTGGTTTAGAGGAGATGGTAGCGCTTCTGCTGGAGCGTGGGGCGGATGTGAATGCGCGCGATCAATGGGGCGTGACACCGTTGTACCGGCTGGAGCTTGTGCGGCGTTTCCGTGGTTGGGATCACAGTGCCATTGCCGATCAACTACGTGCGGCAGGTGGGGTGAAGAAGGATATGCGTGGGGTACGCGAAGGCGAGTAGTCGAACCTATTCGTTGCGGGCATAGATGCGCTTATGCCCGCTGACGCCGGCAAACCGAAAGGGGCCCGTGCGGTATTGGCCAAACGTGTAGTCCCATCCATCATGTGGGACGGCCAGATTGAATACGTCTTCGTATTGTCGCACGGTAAGCGGCGTGCGCTCTTCGAGTACTTCCCGATGTTGATCGGTGCAAAGATGTTGTTTGTATCCCGGTAGGATGGTGCCGCTGAAGAATTCCGCGGTGCAGCCGGATCCATAGGAGAAGAAGGATATTCTGCGGTCTGTGAGATCGTTGGGGGCTTGGTCCAGTAGGCATGCGAGACACTCATACAATGAGGCGCTGTAGGTATTGCCTGTGATCCGATTGTATTGGAGCGAGGGTTCGACGCGTTGGGCGAAGCTGTTTTCGTCGGGTTTCGGGGTTTCGGGGGGCTGGATTTTCTGCAGGATCTGATAGGCTTTTGCGGCCATATTGGTAAAGGGGGTATGGAAGCAGCAATAGTCGAAATCTGCGAGCAGGCATCCGGTTTGTTCATGAAAATGTTCCCACGTTTTCTGTAGGGCATGCAGATAGAGTCTTGTGGATGTTTTGCCTTCGACCACGGCTTCCTCGCGATAGTTCGGTCGCCAGAAGTCCATGGCATCTTCGGCGTGTATGCCCGCTGCGGGATCGAAGGTAACGAGGCGTGGGGTGGCGGATACGAGCATTGCAATGGCCCCTGCGCCTTGGGTAGGTTCGGCGGGGCTCCCCAGTTCATAGCGCGCAATGTCGGACGCGAGCACCAGCACTTTTGCCTTGGGATTTGCGGCTACGGTTTGCAAGGCAATGCGGAGGGCAAGGGTGGCGCTGTAACAGGCCTGTTTGAGTTCGACGACGCGGCAGCGCTGGGGCAATCCGAGCAGGCCATGCACGAAGAGTCCGGCAGATTTGGATTGATCGATGCTGCTTTCGGTGGCGAACAAGACGAGTTCGACGGCCTGAAAATCCTCTTGCATGGGGATGGCGGCTGAGGCTGCCATGGTGACGACATCCTCATCCGGTGGGGCCACAGCCATGATTTCCTGTCCGATGCCAATGCGGTATTTGTCGTAGTCGGCACCTCTTGCGGTGGCGAGTTCTCGCAGTGGGAGCATGTAGCGTGGCGTGTAAAAGCTGATGCGTTCGATTCCTACAGGCACGGTGATTCGTCCTTTCATGCGTGGTTTTGGTAATCGATGAGGAGTGTATGGTTATTGATCAGGTCGTCAAGGGTTGGGGTGCCGAGTAAAAACATGGCCGTGTGAAATTCGCGTTGCAGGTTTTGGAGGTGTTGGATCACCGCTTCCGGAGATTGGCAGGCAGGCTCGAGCAGTGGGCGGGCGATGCCGCAAAGGGAAGCGCCGAGAATGCAGGCTTTGGCCATATCGATTCCCGTGCGGATGCCGCCTGATGCAATCAGCGTGATGCGATCGCGGAACGGCTGCAACAGGCGCAGTGCGTCGGGCGTGGGGATGCCCCAGTCTTGAAAACATTGTCCGGGGTTTGCGGACGTCATATCGCGTTCATATTCAATCCTGCTCCAGGATGTTCCGCCGCTGCCGGCGACTTCCACGTATTGTATACCGGCATCCATGAGGCGTTTGGCATCGGACGGGCTGATGCCGGCACCGACCTCCTTGGCAATCACTGGTATGGGCAGTGTTGCCACCAGCGTTTTGATTTTGGGCGTCAGGCCGCCGAACTGCGTTTGTCCTTCTGGTTGAATGGCTTCCTGCAAGGGATTGAAATGCAGGAAGAGGGCATCGATCTGGAGTTGTTCGGCCAGTTTGGCGACTTGGTCCGGCGTTACGCCATAGTTGAGTTGTACGGCACCAAGGTTTCCGCAGAGCGGTACATCCGGTGCTGCCTGGCGCAGCGCAAAAGCGGGGAGGGCAGCGGGATCCTCGAGCAGTATCCGCATGGAGCCGGTGGCAATGGCAACGCCGACGGCATTGGCGGCGGTTGCCAGATTGCGGTTGATATAGGCGAGATCCGCGCCGGTACCCCCCGTCATGCTGGATATCAGGAGCGGGAACGCGAGTTTCTTATGGAGAAAGTGCGTGGAGGTGCTCACGGCATCATAATGGATTTCGGGTAGGGCGCGGTGGACGAGTTTGATCGCATCGAAGTGGTATTTGCGGCGGTCGGCATCTTTGGAATGGCGGGCAATGGTAACGTGTTCTTTTTTGCGCGTTTGGATATTGGAGATCATGGTTGTTTTCGTTCCAGCTTGCGGTGGGTACGCATCAGTTCATCGGGGTTGGTCAGGGCAGCCAGGAGGGATAATTCGCTGCATAAGGTTGCGGCACCGATCATAGCCGCGAGCCGTGTTGCATTTTCACCGTTGGGGCGTGTTTGTCGGCATCCGAGGCGCATCAGATTTTCTTCCACAAAGGGGAGGTGTTTTCCATTGCCGACGGTGCCGACGATGAGATTGGGGAGGGTTAGCGAAAAGAGCAGATCATCCTCTTGTTCTTCCGCAAGGGTAAATGCTTGTGAGCCCTCGACAATATTGGCGGCATCCTGTCCGGTGGCGAGATAGGCAGCCAGGAGAATGTTGGCGACATGGGCATTGGCGGAGCGGACACTGCCGGCGAGCATGGACCCGACCCAGTTCTTCTGTTGGTTCAGCTTGGCCAGGCGCGCAGGGGTCGTGCGCAAGTGTTGCCTGCATATCTCCGCGGGAATACGTATTTCGGCAATGGTATAATGTCCTCTTCCCAATAATCCATTGATGGCGGCATTTTTTTTATCGGTGCACATATTGGCAGAAAGAGAGCCGTATTTGAGGTGCGGGAATTGTTTGCAGATGGCCTGTAGCGCGGCTTCGGCGGCAGCGGTGACCATATTGTGTCCAGCGGCATCGCCTGTTTGCATTTCGATCCGTAGGTAGAGTAGGTGTCCGGCGACCTGTCCGTGGACATCGCAAAAGCGTCCGTGTCGGGTGGTTGCATTCACCGCATCGCGGATGATAGCAGTGTTCTGCAGGATGTGTTGCATGGTTGCAAGAGCTTCCATGGCTGAAGGGGCTTCGAGCAGGATGGAGCGCGCCATCCTTTCGTCACCCACGGCAACGTGGATGCCGTTGGTTAAGCGCGAGATTTTGGCACCACGGGCGGTTGATGGCCATAGTGGAGACTCGAACGTTGCCAGTGGGATATGAAAGGTTTCTTGTTCGCCCTTCCACACCATATGAATCGGTCCTACCCAGCGCATGGGGATTTGTGCAAATTGATTTTTTGTTGATTGCATTTTGACAGCGTATGGTATTCCTGTTGATAATGCAATCCCATGCAATCGTTCGATGTGGGTGTCAGCGTTTGGTTGGTGCGATTTTCCAAGGGATGGTATTGATGCAGAGAAAACGTTTTTTTTGTGCGGGGGCGTACCCGGCGTTACAGCGCACATTGTTTATGCCATCCTTCGTGCCGGGGACGGTCAACCGCAGTGATAGCGTGACCTTGAATGCGGCCGGCAAGGCTGTCAATGCAGCGCGGGCGCTAAAGCGATTAGGTGGTGATCCGGTACTGGGCGGTTTTTCGGGGGGAAGTTCGGGGCGGGATATTGCGGGATTGCTGCAGGCCGAAGGTTTGGATTGCCGTGGGTTCCTGGCAGTTGATGCGCCAGTGCGTATATGTCAGACGCTCTTGCCGTCGGATGGCAGTCCTTTTACGGAACTTGTTGAGGAAGGGCCGCAGCTTGATGCTGCGGCTTGGGAGGCCCTGGTAGCGCATTGTTGCGCATGCATACGGGGCATTGATGATGGAGCGGTGATTCTTGCAGGGACCATGCCGCAGCATGCATCGCTGGAATTTTATCCGGCCCTGATTCGCGCGGCGCAGGTTCCTGTGATTTTGGATACGTCTGGTCCGGCGCTGTCGGCTGCGCTATCGGCTGCGCCAGATGTGGTAAAAATCAATGCAGATGAAGTGCGCTCGAGCGTTGGCCAAGATGGAGAGGCTGGCGTGATTCGACTTTCCCGCCGTTTGCTTGCGGCTGGTGCGGGGAGTGTTGGTATTACGCAGGGTGCGCAAACCGCTTTTCTGGTGACCTCCGCGGGGGCTTGGGCGTACGAAGTTCCTGCTGTGAAAGTGGTGAGTGCGCTCGGGAGTGGGGACTGTGTGAATGCCGGCATGGCCTTGGCCTTGGCGGCAGGACAGTCCTTGCCGGAAGCGTTTGCCTTCGGGCTTGCTTGCGGGACAGCCAATGCAGAAGTGGCAGAGCCTGGGGGAATCGACGCCGAACGCGTCGCCGTGCTTCTGCCAAAGATCAAGATGCAGGCTCTTAGCCAGTAACTTCAATCGTTTTCCAAACTCGTATTCCGCTCTCGTCGCCCGCTATCGTCCACCGGCCGACGAGAGCGGGCGACGAGAACGATTGACGATTGAATAAAGTTTCACCGCTGCATCATTTGGGGGTCTCCGCGCTGCGGTGCGGGTCATTGTGTCGCAAAGATTGTGGTGGTTTCGTGTGACATCTTGACATGTTCCCGGCAGTGTTATATTAACGGGTTCAGTATGAAATCCATCTTTCTCGACAAGCTCATAGACCGCATCGATCGGCTGGACCCTGAAAGCCTGCAGACGCATTTCATGCATTTGGCGCGCGAGCGGGGCTTGCTGGAGATGATTTTCCAGGCGATCCAGGAGGGGGTCCTGGTGGTGGATGCCATGGGGCGTCTGAGTTATGCCAATCGTGCCGCGGGGCAAATCCTTGGGTTTCAGCCGGACCATGTTATTGGCAAGCCAGTGACGCGTTTCATGGAGGATTTGGACTGGGATCATATTCTGGATCCGGATTCTGAAGAGTGGTCCCGGTTGATCACGCGTGAGATTGAGTTGCGTTACCCCGAACATCGGATTGTGAATTTTTATGTTGTACCGTTATCGGGGGAGCATACGCACGACAGCGGTGCAGTGGTTATTTTACGGGATGTTACGCGTGAGCGTTTGCAGGAGGCGTCTGTGTTGCAATCCGAGCGCATGAATGCGGTGCAATTGCTGGCGGCGGGGGTTGCGCACGAGATCGGCAACCCCCTGAATGCGTTGAATATTCACTTGCAGTTACTGGATCGTGATATTCGAGCGTTACGCGAGTCGGCGGAGGATCCGTCGCACCAAGTTCGTTTGCTTGAAACCATCAGCACCGAAATGGGCAGTTTGCACGAGCTGGTTGATGTTGCGCGGTCGGAGGTTTCACGCCTGGATTTGATTATCACGCAGTTTTTGCGGGCGATACGTCCGACGCGTCCGAAGTTGGAGCCTGTGCGCATCGAGCGTTTATTGGAAGAGAGTCTCACGTTGTTGCGGCATGAGGTGCGCAATCGGGCGATCCGGATCGATATTGCAGCTCCGGGTGGGTTGCCGGAAATTCGATTGGATGCCTCCCAGATCAAGCAGGTATTTTTTAATATCATCAAGAATGCTTTTCAGGCGATGCCGGATGGTGGGGTATTGCGGATTGAGCTTCGTCATGACGGGGAGTTTCTTTGTGTGGCGTTCCGGGATACGGGCGTCGGGATTGATGCAGCGGAGTTGGGGCGTGTGTTTGAGCCGTATCACACGACGAAGTCGACGGGTTCGGGGCTGGGGTTGATGATCGTGCAGCGGATTGTGCAGGATCATGGCGGACACCTTGAGCTGATGAGTAAGCCTGAAGAAGGCACGCAGGTTTCGATGTATTTGCCGTATACGGGGCGTCGGATGCGGCTGCCCGCCCCAGCGGAGAAAGAACCGGAAGAGCGGCAAGGGCAGGAAGGAGGACAAGCATGACGGTGGCGCACAAGCCAAGGGTTCTGATTGTGGATGATGATCGCAATACGCGCGATGGATTGCAGCGTGCGTTGCGGCGGGGCTACGATGTGGTTCTGGCAGAGAGTGGCGATCGTGCGCTGCAGATTCTGCACGAAAGAGGTGTGGACGTGTTGTTGAGTGATGTGCGGATGCCTGGAATGGATGGCGTCACGCTGCTCCAGCGTGCCCGTGCGCACCATCCGGATCTGGTATCGATTCTGCTTACGGCCTACGGGAATGTCGAGGTTGCCGTGGAGGCGATGAAGGCAGGGGCCTACGATTTTTTGATGAAGCCGGTGAATTTGGATCATCTGGATCTGTTGCTGCAGCGGGCCTTGCGCTCGCGGGATGTAGAGAGTGAGAATCGGCAGTTGCGAGAGGAGCTGGACCACAAGTATGGTTTGGAGAATATCATTGGTGCCGCGCCGGTGATGCAGGATATGTTCGACATTATCCGGCAAGCATCCCCTTCGCAGGCGACCGTTCTGATTCAGGGGGAGAGCGGTACAGGCAAGGAGCTGGTGGCGCATGCGGTGCATCGGTTAAGTATGCGTTCGAAGGGTCCCTTTGTTGCGGTGCACTGTGCGGCGTTGTCGGATACGCTACTGGAGAGTGAATTGTTCGGGCATGAGAAAGGGGCATTCACCGGGGCGGTGGCACGTCGCAAGGGTCGTTTTGAATCGGCCGATGGGGGGACCTTGTTTCTGGATGAGATATCGGAGATAGACCCTTCTGTCCAAGTGAAGTTGTTGCGTGTCCTTGAGGAACGCTGTTTTGAACGTGTGGGGGGCAGCGAGCCGGTGGAGGTTGATATTCGTCTGGTGGCCGCGACCAATCGTGATTTGCGTGCGTGGGTGGATCAAGGGCGGTTTCGCGAGGATTTGTTCTTCCGGCTGGACGTTGTGAATATCACGATGCCCCCACTACGGGAGCGGCTAGATGATCTGCCACTGTTGTGTGGCCATTTTATGGCAGAGTTTGCGGGGCGCAACAACAAGATGGTGGATGGGATTTCTCCGGATGCGATCGAGTTGCTGGGGGGGTATGGTTGGCCCGGCAATATACGCGAGCTGCGCAACACGATAGAGAAGATGGTGGTATTGACGCGTGGTGATCGCTTGGGGGTACGGGACATACCGGTGAACATTCGGCAGGCTGTGCGTGGCACCGAGGGCCTCGGGGGGGGGCGCAGGCCGCGTCCGGTTGCTGCTGCCGCAGCGGGGGGGCATTCGTTGGCGGATACGGAGAAGAGCCTGATTTTGGAGGCGCTCGCGCAGCAGGGGGGCAACCGTACGAAAGCTGCGGACGTGCTGGGGATTAGTAGGCGGACGCTGCATCGTAAGCTAAAACAATATGAGCAGGAAGAGCGTGCTGACAGCAGGCAGGTTGATCCGGCAGCCGGGGGAGGTAGTGATGGCGATGCAGACGGATGAATATGCGTACGGCATGCAGTCAGGTGGTCTCGGGGGGCGGGTTTTCTGGCGTTTTGGGGCTGCATTGTTACTGGGGTGCTGCGGGTTGGGGCTGTATGCCTTGCTACAGTTTCAAGGGTTGCAGGTTCCTGAGGTTATGGAGCAGGCGGATCTTGCACGGAATCTGGCAGGCGGGCGCGGGTTTGTGAGCCACGTTGTACGCCCCTTTGATGTATGGTTGCTGGATCTTCCGGCCGATGGGGTTGCGGGTGCCATTCCTGCTTTATGGCATGCGCCGCTGTATCCACGCTTGCTGGCAGGTGTGTTGCGTTTGGTTCGACCCGGCTATGTTTTTTCGGAGTGGGGGTATCTGGATGCGGAAACGCGCGCCATCATCCCCTTGAGCATTCTCCTGGTGCTGTTGAGCGCTGTGGGGGTGTGGGTTTTTTCGCGCGACTTGTTTGGCGAGTCGACTGCCAGCCTGGCTGCTGTGGTTTTTCTGGTTTCTCCCTTACCGTTACGGTTGG
>SLBU01000081.1 GCA_007126175.1 Kiritimatiellia bacterium | reverse complement strand
GCCGTAAACGAAACCATTGAAGCGGCCAAACACACCCTCGAGCCCGCGCGCTGCCGCTTCCTGAATGCCGTCCTGCGCAATGCCCTCCGCCAAAAGGACAGCCTCGAAAAGAAAATGCTGGCGGCACCACTCGCGGCGCAGTGGTCACACCCCGCCATTCTCATCCAACGCTGGCAACAGACATTTGGCCCGGAAAAGACCCAAGCGCTATGCAACTGGAATAATCAACGCCCAACGGTAAGCCTGCGGGTATTTGCAGAGGCTGACGCCCCCTCACAAGCACACATGGACGCGCTGCCCCCCCACCCGGCCAACCCAGAGCATTTCCGCCTGGTGCCGCCGGGGGTACCGGTGCAATCGCTGCCAGGATTCAAGGAGGGTGCGTTTTATGTGCAGGACCCCGCCACGGAACTAGCCGTCGCATTGCTCGATCCCCGCCCCGGCATGCAATTGCTGGATGCATGCGCGGCACCCGGCGGCAAAACCTTTGCCTGCGCCGCACGCATGCAAAACAAAGGTAACATTATCGCGATCGACCGCCATCTGGACCGCCTGGAGCGAATGGCGGAAAATATCAAGCGGATGCCGTTTTCGATCATTCATATGCAACGCGCCGACGCGACCCGTTCCGTGGAATTGCCCCAAGGCCCCTTTGATCGTATTTTGCTGGATGTCCCTTGTTCGAACTCGGGGGTACTGCAGCGACGCCCGGATGCCCGCTGGCGCATCACGGAGGAGCGTATCGCCACACTCGCGGACCTACAGCACCGCTTCCTCGATGCCACAGCCCCCCTGCTTGCCCGGCAAGGCGTCTTGGTCTATAGTACCTGTAGCCTGGAACCCGAGGAAAATGAAAAATGTGTGCAGGCGTGGATTGCACATAATCCCGGTTATACGCTGTGCGATATGCGCCTGAGCCTACCTCCTGAATCCGGCATGGATGGCGCCTTTGCAGCACGCATCGAAAGGAATCCGAACACATGAAAATCACGGTCGATCGCAATATGCCGTTGGCGTCCGAAGCATTTGCAACGCTTGGAGACGTGCAGGTAGTGGATGGGCGAACGCTACGACCGGAAGATCTCAAAGACACGACGATCCTGGCAATCCGCTCAACCACCAAGGTGAATGCGGCCTTGTTAGCGCAGACGGCTGTGCAGTTCGTAGGTACCGCCACCATCGGCACCGACCACATGGACATTCCCTTTCTCGAACAACGCGGTATCCAATGGGCCTATTCCCCTGGTTGCAATGCCCGCAGCGTAGCCGAATACATGACAGCGGCCCTCTTGCATATCGCAGTCACACACAACCAGCCATTAACAGGCCAGACGCTCGGAATCATCGGCGTTGGAAATGTCGGACGACGCGTTGCAACGCAAGCACAAGCATTGGGCATGCGCGTGTTACAAAACGACCCCCCGCGCGCCAGGGCGGAAGGCTCGGAAGGCTTCTGCAAGCTGGAACAGCTTTTACGCGAATCAGATTTTATCTCCATGCATGTGCCACTGGAACGAAAGGGGCAAGATGCCACATTCCATATGGCAAACCAGCATTTCTTCGAACAAATCAAGCCCGGTGCATTTTTCGTGAATGCCGCACGCGGGGCGATCGTGGATACCGCAGCCCTACTCGAGGCGCTAGATACAGGACGTATTTGCGGTGCCGTGATCGACACTTGGGAGGGTGAACCAACCATTTCGCAGGAATTACGCGAGCGCGTTATCCTCGGGACGCCGCATATCGCCGGACACTCCTATGAAGGCAAACTGAATGGTACCCTCATGGTATACGACGCGGCCTGTCGCTTTCTGCACCGCAACCCACAATTCGACGCCCACCCCCATATGCCAGCACCACCGCTGCCAACTATCGCATTTCCCGACGGGCACACGGAGGCGGAAGCATACAACAAACTGATAAAGGCCATATACGACATTGCGGCCGATGATGCACGCTTGCGTGCGGCACAGGCAGAACCAACCGGCTTCGATGCGCTGCGCCGCAATTATCCTATCCGACGCGAGTTTGCCTGCACATGCGTCACCGATATCCCTGATTCTAAACACAGCCAAAAGGTTCAGAATCTGGGATTCCAGCGCGCACCGACACCATGATTGCATCTTGATGTTGCTGGACCTACGCAGCGGGTGTAGAACCGTCGTATCGTGTATTTCTGGCAATCGAACCGAAGCCTAGAAAATACTTGTATTTCGTGCTGCTTTGTAGCATATTCAACCTCTTTCGGAAATTTTCTCAACAATCACCCCATCACATTTGGATAGGACAGGAGTAGTACGATGGCAGCAAAGAACGCGTTACAACGAATACGCAATATTGGTATCATGGCCCATATTGATGCAGGCAAGACCACCATGAGCGAACGGATCCTGTATTATTGTGGACGCACACATAAACTCGGCGAAGTGCACGACGGTGCGGCAACCATGGATTGGATGGATCAAGAGCAGGAACGGGGCATCACCATCACCTCAGCCGCGACCACCGCCGAATGGAAGGATCATCAGATTTCCCTGATCGACACCCCCGGACACGTCGACTTTACCGCCGAGGTCGAACGCAGCCTTCGCGTGCTCGATGGCGCCGTAGCGCTCTTCTGCGCCGTTGGTGGCGTACAGCCACAATCCGAACAGGTCTGGCGCCAAAGCGAAAAATACAGCGTCCCGAAAATTGCCTTTATTAATAAAATGGACCGCGTGGGGGCTGATTTTTATCATGTCGTCAGCCGGATTGAAAACGTTCTCGGGGCAAACCCCGTTCCTGTTGTGATCCCCATTGGCAAGGAAGACCAGCTCGAGGGGGTCGTCGACCTGATCCGCATGAAAGCCATTATCTTCGGAGGTACCGATAGTGGCACAACCTATCACGAAGCGGATATTCCTGAAAACATGCTGGAGGAGGCCGCCGAATGGCGCGCCAATCTCGTCGAAAAAAGCGCCGAACAGAACGACGAACTGCTCGAAAAGTTCCTCAGCGATGGCGAATTGACCGTCGAGGAAATCATGGCGGTCGTACGTGAGGCCACGATTGCACGGCGGATCGTGCCGGTCTACTGCGGCTCCGCCTTCAAGAACAAGGGCGTACAACCCATGCTCGATGGCGTCGTGGCATTTCTCCCCTCCCCCGACGATATCCCCCCGATCATACACGCGCATGATGAAGAAAATGTCAGACACCACAATGCCGATGAACCCTTTTCGGCGCTCGCCTTCAAAATCATGAGCGACAAGCACATGGGCAAAATCACATTCATCCGGATCTATTCCGGCGTGCTTAACGCGGGCGACACCGTTTACAATGCCATCAAAGAAAAAAACCAGCGGGCGGGGCGCTTGTTGCGTATGCACGCCAATCGTCAGGAAAACATTGATAAAGCCGAAGCGGGCGAGATTGTCGCTGTCGTGGGCCTTTCCGACACGCGTACGGGCGATACGCTCTGCGACAAAAACCACCCCATTATCCTAGAATCCATCGAATTCCCCGCCCCCGTGATCTCGATCAGCATTAAGCCCGAAGGTCGCGCGGATAACGACAAAATGGGAGAGGCCTTACATCGGCTCTCGGACGAAGATCCGACCTTCATTGTTCATTACGACGATGAGACAGAGGAAACCATCATCTCCGGCATGGGCGAACTGCACTTGGAGGTGCTCGTGGAACGTCTGCGCCGCGAGTTCAGTGTTGCCTGTGAAGTAGGGCG
>SLBU01000202.1 GCA_007126175.1 Kiritimatiellia bacterium | reverse complement strand
TTCCGGTTCTCCGCAATGCCCAGTCCCTGCGTACCGAAAAATCCGTGCTCGAAGAGGAAATTGCCCAAAAAGAAGCACGGATTCGAGAACTCAAGGCGTATCAGGAGCGTTTTGTCAACGACCCGGATTTTGTCGAACATACGGCCCGCGAACTCGGTTTGATCACCCCCGGCGAGACCGTGTACGAATTCGATGACAAGCCCCGTTGAATCTGACCACACACAAAGGAGTTAGCACATGCAAAAGAAATCAGGGCTATTCGTTGTTTGCCTGCTTGCCATGCTGGGCGCGTCGGGATGCATCCAGATGGAACATGAATTGCAACTACACGGGGACGGAAGTGCCGTCTACCGGCTGCAGTACGCCATTACCGAGCAAGCAGTAGCGCAGTTCCGGGCCATGTTGCTGCTACGGCGTGATCTGGCCCTCGCCGCAGGGGACCCCCCCGAACCTGATCCGCTCCCACTCATCAAAACGTTTCTCGATCCCAGTGTTTCGGCCATCCGGGAACATGTGCTCGCCTGGCAACCCTATGGCGTTACCATTCGCTCCTTACGTGAAAACACGCGTTCGCTCTGGCGCGACTATGCACTAGTACTCGATATTGCCGATATCCAACAATTGCCCAATATCCCATTCTTTGCGCGACATGGCTTTTCCCTGGAACGCAACCAGGAAGGGCAATATGTACTGGATCGGGCGCCCTTGGTAACCCAACCCGGCAGTATCCCCCCCCGGTTTTCCCCCGAGGAACTCGAGCAAATCAAACCGTTTCTCGCCGGCTTTGATACCGAAATTAACATTCAGGTTCCCGGACGCATTGTTTCGACCACGGCCGGGCGCACCAGCCTTCAAACGGCCATCTGGCGGTTCAACTTCGATCGCCAGCCGGAATCCCTGCACCAACTTTTGCAGCAGCCGTTCCATCTTGTATTTCAAGCGCCAGGCATCACCTTACCCGAATGGCGCCTGCCCGAAACGGAACGGGAATAACCTACCCACAGTCCCCCGCAAAGCAAAACCGACCATCGCGCAGCCACAGGTCCAAAGCCTTACGCAAGGCAACGGCCCGGTGCGAAATACACTGCTTGTGTGCTGCGCCGAGCACCGCAAAGCTCTCGCGATATCCCTCCGGCACAAAAAGCGGATCATACCCAAAGCCCTCCGCCCCGCAGCGTGATTCCAGCAACGTGCCACGGCATATGCCCGCAACGGTCTCGCAACGCCCCGCAGGGTCTGCCAACGCCAACACACAATGGAATTGCGCACCCCGCTCACGCACCCCCTCCATACGGGCAAGCAGCAACGCATTATTACGCGCGTCATCACAAGGTTCCCCCCCAAAACGTGCACTGCGCACCCCGGGAGCCCCCGCCAAGGCATCCACCGACAACCCGCTATCGTCCGCTAAGGTTAACAGCCCCGAAGCAGCGGCCAACACCAACGCTTTCTTGCGGGCATTCTCCACAAATGTTGCACCATCCTCCTCGACCTCCGGTACGCGCACCGCAACATCATCGATCGTAACAAACCGACATGCCGCGGTGGTGCCCGACAAGAGATCCTGCAACTCTGCCAGCTTCTTGCGATTCCGTGTCGCGAGCAAAATCGTTTGCATGCGAACCGCCCTTCTACCCCGCAAACATCGCACACAATCGTAACAGGACACCAGCCGCAACCGCGGAACCGATCACACCGGCAACATTCGGCCCCATCGCATGCATCAGCAGAAAATTATGCGGGTCCGACTCAAGCGCAACCTTATTGACCACGCGCGCAGCCATCGGGACGGCCGATACGCCCGCAGCCCCGATTAACGGGTTGATCGGATCCTTCGAGAAAAAATTCATCACGTGCGCCAGCAACACGCCAGAGGCCGTCCCCACCGCAAATGCAACCAGCCCAAGCCCAATAATCCCGAGCGTGGCGACACTGAGAAACTGATCGGCCGCCAGCTTCGACCCCACGGCCAACCCCAGCAGAATCGTAACAATGTTAATCAACTCGTTCGACGCCGTTTTCGACAACCGCTCCACCACCCCAGACTCCTTGAGCAAGTTCCCAAACATCAGCATCCCCACCAAAGGCGTCGCCGATGGCAACAGCAGGATGCAAAGACCCAGTACAATAAAACAAAACAGAATCTTTTCCGTGCCGCTTACATGCCGTAATTGCTTCATCTTGATCTTACGCTGCGATTCCGTCGTCAACAAGCGCATGATCGGTGGCTGGATAATCGGTACCAAGGCCATATACGAGTACGCCGCCACCGCAATCGAACCCAGCAAATCCGGCGCCAGTTGACCCGCCAGAAAAATGGCTGTCGGGCCATCCGCCCCACCAATAATAGCGATCGCGGAGGCCTCCGCCACGGTAAAGTTCATTCCCGGCAATACGAGTGCACCGATCAACGCAAAGAAAATGCCGAATTGTGCAGCGGCCCCCAGCAGCGCCGTTTTAGGGTCTGCGATCAGCGGCCCAAAATCGGTCATGGCTCCGACCCCCATGAATATCAAGAGCGGGAATAACGAAGGGGTCTCAATCCCGAAATCATATACGGCCTTCAGGATGCCCCCCTCTTCCGCAATGCCTGCCAATGGTATATTCGCCAGAATTCCCCCAAACCCAATCGGCAACAACAATAAGGGTTCAAATTTATGCACAATTGCCAGGTAAATCAGCACACATCCAACCAGAATCATCAAAAGCTGCCCCATGCCCGGGCGCAGCAAGGAATCGGTCGCGACCCCATCTGCCTCTGGCCCCAAATCCAGAAACCCATAAATCCCCGTGGATTGGAACAGTCCTTCCACGGCTTCCAGCAGCGCGATCTCTTCCGGGAGATCAGCAGCCGAAACGGCATCTACCGGCCCGGTCGAAGCGGCCCAAAGAGGAAGGCTCGCAAAAAGTCCAGCCGTAAGCACCACGCCCAACCCCAGCAAAAGAAAACGTTTCTGCATATCCGTATACTCCCAATACTCACCCCAGCGTAACAAGAACCTGGCCGGATTTGACCACTTCCCCCGGCGCAACAGCGATGGAAAGAATGGTTCCATCCTTCGGCGCTTTCACGGGCACTTCCATTTTCATCGCCTCCAAAATCACCAATTCGTCCCCGTCGCTCACAGCATCCCCCACCTTGCAGATCAGCTTGAAGATGCTCCCCGGCATCGGGGCTGTGATTTCCTGCGCATCGCCAGAAGGTACTGGCGGCGACGACGCCCCTTGCCTGCCTTCCTGCACATCGATCTGATAGCGTTTGCCATCAACCATCAGTGCATCTTTCGCCCGTTCCACAACATAGGATTTCTCATTGACCGTAACAGTGAACACATTGCCGCCTGCGACACCATCGCCAGCACCAGAAGCAGCATCCTCCTGCACATGTTTCCGCACCATCACCTTGGCCTCACCACGCAGAAAAGTGATACCCTTTTCCTTGCACGTGGCCGCAATAAACAGATTCTCGTCGGTCTTTTCAATGCCGGCTTCGTCCAGCATCGCAGCAGCAACCTTCAGTCCCTTTTTCGGGTCCGCATCATCCAGCTCAATCGGCGTCAATTGCGTTGGCTGGAGTCCTAATTGTTCGGAAGCAATGCGTACGATCTCGGCATCCGGTGCCACGGGGGTCTTGCCGAAATAACCCAACACCATCTTGCCATACCCTTCCGCAATCTTCTTCCAAGGGCCGAACATTACATTGTTTAATGCCTGTTGAAAATAAAACTGCGAAACCGGTGTCACCGAGGTTCCAAAGCCGCCAAGCCGCACCACATC
>SLBU01000131.1 GCA_007126175.1 Kiritimatiellia bacterium | reverse complement strand
GGCCGCCGCATCCTCCCCGGCCTCGCGGTACCCCTTGATCCAGTCGGCAATGCGGCTTATCTGGTCGGCATCGTACAGAAAGCCCAGGCGGCGGATAAGCTCCTCATCGCTTACCGCTTCACATTTTCACATCGAGGGTGATCACGCTGGCGATCTGGTTTGGTGCCTGTGCGGGAAGGGTGAGGGTGACGATGCCCGTTTCGCCCTGGGCCCATACGGGTTTGAGGGAGGGATCCGTGAGGCAGCCTGTTGCGCTAACGGTGCCGGGCACACCTTTCACGGTGAGTTTGCCATCTTTCGGCCAATCGAAGATGTGCAGGTAGAGGCGGGTTTGCCCGTCGGCGATTTTTTTCACCGTGCAGCGGCCCCACGGGGTTTCGGGGAGGATGTTGGCGGTGGTGCCATGGATGGCTTCGGCGTGGGGTTTCATCCATGCGGCGAATTGTTGGAGTCGCTCGACGGCTTCCTCCTGGATCACGCCTTCGGCGGTAGGGCCGACGTTGAGGAGGAGGTTGCCGCCTTTGCTGGCGATGTCGATGAGGTGGTGGATGAGTGACTCGGGGGATTTCCATTTGTCGCCGCGTTTGGAGTATCCCCAGGTGCCGTTCATGGTCATGCAGGCTTCCCAATCGACGCCGGGCAGGCCTTGGGCCGGGACCTGGTCTTCGGGGGTGCCGTAGTCACCGGCGTATTTCGTGTCCGTGGTCATTCCGGCATGGCCCGCGCGGCCTTTGTCCACGCGGTTGTTGATGATGACGGAAGGTTGGAGCGAGCGGCAGTAGGCGTAGAGGTCCTTGCCGCGTTCGTGAGTCCATGCGTCCTCCCATTCGCCGTCGAACCAGAGGATGCCAATGTCGCCGTAGTTCGTGAGGAGTTCCTTGAGCTGGGCCTTCATGTAGGCCGTGTAGCGGTCCATGTCGGGCTTGGGGTTGGCGGCATTGCCGCGCCACGGTTCTTTGGTGCCGTAGTCCGGGTGATGCCAGTCCATGATGGAATAGTAGAAGCAGAGTTTGATGCCGTGTTTGCGGCAGGCTTCGGCGAGCGGGGCGATGAGGTCTTTTTTGTAGGGAGTGGAACCGATGTCCCAATCGGTCTGTGCGGATTCCCAGAGGCAGAATCCGTCGTGGTGTTTGGTGGTGAGGACGATGTACTTCATGCCTGCGTCCTTGGCCAGGCGCACCCAGGCATCGGCATCGTATTTGACCGGGTTGAACTGGTCTTTGAGCGGTGTGTATTCGGAGACTGGGATTTCCGCTGCGGACTGGATCCACTCGGTGCCCTGTTTTTTCACAGGCTTGCCGTTCCACTCGCCGGCGGGGATGGCGTAGAGGCCCCAGTGGATGAACATGCCGAAGCGGGCTTCGCGGAACCATTTCATGCGGGCATCCCTTTCCGCCGGCGTCTCGGCGGAGAGAGGAGCGGTGGTGAAGGCGAGCAAGGATAGGGCGGCTAGGGAGCGGACTAACAGTTTCATGATGAGTGGGATACTATGAAAATTCGGAGTTTTGTCAAGTGGCGAGCATGTGTGCGCGCTGTGGCGGCATCCCATGCGCGGCTGCTAGGAATTTGCTTTCTGCGGGAGGCCCCTGAAAGAGCCATTGGGACGGACCGGAGCGCGGGGAAAGGGGGTTGTTAGCGCCGCTACTATGGAACTTTTATTTATCCTGTGATTCATCATTTATCCTCTCGTTTTCGTAATCAATAAACAATCCATCGTGGCACCAGCCACTCACTGAGAATTGCTCCGTCCGGCACGGCTCCCGTCAACCGGACGGATTCCCATTCTGCCCGCCAACGAATCCTCTTCAAAGGTAATACGCCCGTTCGGCTCCACGCGGATTCCGGGATCCTCCAAACTGTTGTCCGCAGGGGGGACGAATGGTTGTGTCTTGACCCTCCGATAGCGATCCAGGGTGGTACCGGTGATGTTGCCAGTCTTGCTGAAAAAGATATTACGCCTGAGCAGACTCATCCCCTCTGGATTTGTGATGGAAATGTCCCCGTTTGACATAAATACATTCTTTTCAAATCTCATATCCTCACAGCGCGGGAGCGTGATAGGCATATACCCATCCGTTATAAAAAAGTTATTTCGGAACAGGTTATTCGATGAAATATGAGCCTGGAGCGGGCTTAACTGCCCCATCGATATATTATTTTCAATCAGGGCATTATGTGTTAACTCATCCAGATAATAGGCGTACGTTTTGTGCCCTTCATAACTATCCCGAACCACATTATTCCGCAAAACCAGATTTTCGCAGAAGGTAATGTACATACCCGATCCATCGCGCAGCTCCCGCATCGTGCGGTAGATAAGATTATACTCTATCACATGCCCGGCTCCACCAAAGGCCATGCCGGTATAGGGCGTTTCATGGATTTCGTTGTGGCGGATGGTCACACCGGTCCGGTTCTTCCCGATCTCCCAGTCAATGTCGTGCGGGTCAGTTGAGCCGACGGCAAGGGCAATCGCGCTGGGATAAGTCAGGCCAACATGATTGATCAGATTTTCTTCAACAACCGCATCCGCGCTGTAGAGGTTGATCCCCCCGGCCCCGATCTGATGGACATGGCAATTGCGGATAATCATTTCGTCCCCGATGATCCTCATGCCAAACCCGGCCACCCCGGTAATCTCCAAATCCTCAAAGATACAAGCAAAACTGTGGTTCACCGAAACCGCTCCATCAAAATGTTTGGCCCCAAAGCCCCCCTTTTTCAACGGGGTGTTGGCGGCCATGATCTTCAACCCCCGCAGCGTGATGTTTGAGGCTTTGGACTCCTCCTTGCCTTCAATCCGGAGTACCGTCTCCATGACCGGAGCGATGATCTTGGTGGTCGCCATCGTTTCGCCGGCCTTTGGCCAATACACCACCCGCCCGTTGCTTCGATCAAGGTACCACTGCCCCGGTTCTGTCATCCCCTCCCGCACATTGAACACCACATAATCCTGAATCCCGAACCCACCGGGAGGGTGCCCCGCCGGATTCTTGAACGTGATGGTGTGACTTTCCCGGTCGATTTCTTTTACCCCCACGAGTGTCTCGTCCCAATTGTGGTAAACCCGGATTTCCGCGTTGTCGGGATTGAGCCAGGGATCCAGATCCTCGGGCCGGTATCGCAGGGTGGTTAATTCTTCCTCGGTCGGTGCGCGCGACCAGCCACCCGCTACTGTACTCCGCCATCCGGGGGCGAATTTGGTTTCATGCTGCAAAAGTCCCTCCGCTGGAAAGCGGGCCCATGGCGCGTAGCGCCCGTTCACCAGCAGCATCCTGAAATCACGGGGCATCGTTTCGGATAGATCCGCCACCCAGAACTCCCCTTCCGAGCGCCAATTTTCAATCCGAAGCCCACCAACCAGAGCGGCCTCACCCGCAACCTCCGCCTCGATGGTCAGGTTGCTGTCCCGTTCATCCAGCACCAGCGGCTCCGTCAGATAATAGTATCCGCCACTTAGGGTGATCTTCCTGGCCGCGGAGACGGGCAATTGACGGGCACCCTCGATCGCTGCTTCGATTGACTCAAAAGTCTGGACGGCCTCCTTGCCCTCATGCCCTACGCTCAGAGCTATCTCTCCGCTACACGTCAACGACCCAAACCATGCAGTGGCCGCTATCAACCCATTTACACGCATCATAAATCTCATATAAACATCCTCCTTAACTTTGATAATTAACTATGATGAAAAGTTTTATAAATGCCTCGACCTTTGAAGGCAAGCAAAAAGGGGAGGATGGGGACAGACAGGGCGCATCTGCGATTTGTTGCGTTTATGCGGCCCATAGCGACCTGAGTTCTCCATTCTGGTGTCG
>SLBU01000107.1 GCA_007126175.1 Kiritimatiellia bacterium | reverse complement strand
GTTGAATTACCCAAGCGCGAAAGTTGAGGCATGGCAGAGGGGAACCGTGTGCACGGTCGGCAGGACGGGAGAAGGTGCGCTGGTGGGGCTGGATGGATGGCGGTGGTGTGCTGGTGGGACGGGGAGAAATGCGATTGCGGGAGACAAGGGTTCTTGTGTAGGTTATTGGGATGGATATAAAGATTTGTGGATTAACGAATGTGGAAGATGCGCGTTGTGCGGTGGATGCCGGGGCAGACTTTTTGGGGTTTGTGTTGTATGCGGGGTCGCCGCGGGGCATTGATGTGCATGCGTTGGCTCGGATTCGGGCGTCTCTGGATACGCGCATTCCGCTGGTGGCTGTGGTGGTGAATCCGTCTTGCGCGGCGGCGCGTGAGGCGGTCGAGGTCGGCGGTGCCGATATCGTCCAGGTGCATGGATCGGTTGGCTATGCGGTGTTTCAGGGGTTTCCGTATCCGCTCTGGCGTGCGGTGGCTGCCGGCGGCGGCAGGTTGGAGCCTGATCCGGTGGTTTGGCCGGCGGCTCGCTATGTAGTGGATGCGGCGGTGGCGGGGCAACATGGCGGTACGGGGGTGCGGGCGGACTGGGATGTGGCTGCGGGGGTGGCACGCCTATCGCCTGTGATGCTGGCAGGAGGGTTGACGGCGGGTGTGGTGGCGGAGGCGATTCGTGCCGTGCGTCCCCTTGGGGTGGATGTGTCGAGCGGGGTTGAAATTGCACCGGGAAGAAAAGATCATGCGCAGGTGCGCGCATTTATTGCGGCGGCACGGGCGGCTGATGCGTAAGGAATGGTTGCCGACGGAGAAATGTTGTTTTAAGGTGTTGGGTAGTCATTACGGATAGAGGTTGTTTTATGGATGCGAATCAGAGTGGTCATTTTGGGGATTTTGGCGGACGGTATGTGGCGGAAACGTTGATGCCGGTTTTGACGGAGATTGACAAGGCTTATGCGGAGGCTTCGAACGATCCTGCATTTCAGGCCGAATTTGCCGATTTGCTGGAGCATTATGTGGGGCGACCGTCGCCCCTGTATTTTGCGAAGCGCCTGACGGAGGCCTGGGGGGGCGCAAGGATTTACCTGAAGCGCGAGGATTTGAATCATACGGGTGCGCACAAGATCAACAACACGATTGGGCAGGCGCTACTGGCGCGGCGGATGGGGCGTCGGAAGCTCATGGCCGAAACAGGGGCGGGGCAGCATGGGGTAGCAACAGCCACTGCTGCTGCGCTTTTTGGCATGGAGTGCAAGGTGTACATGGGGGCAGAGGATATCGTGCGGCAGGCACCCAATGTGAGGCGTATGGAGTTGTTGGGGGCGCAGGTTCATTCGGTGGAGAGTGGCACGCGCACGCTCAAGGATGCGATGAGTGAAGCGTTGCGTGCGTGGGTTGCCGAGGTGGAGGACACGTTTTATGTGATCGGGTCTGCGGCGGGACCGCATCCGTACCCGACGATGGTACGGGATTTTCAGCGTATGGTGGGCGATGAGTCGCGGCGGCAGTTTCTGGGGATCAGCGGTGGTCGTTTGCCGGATGTGGTGCTTGCCTGTGTGGGGGGGGGCAGTAATGCGGCAGGGATGTTTGCGGCGTTTGAGCAGGATACGGATGTGAAGTTGATCGGTGTGGAAGCCGCCGGCTATGGTATTTCTACCGGAAAGCATGCGGCCAGTATTGCGGGTGGACAAATCGGTATTTTGCATGGAAGTAAGTCGTATGTGCTGCAAAGTGAAGAGGGGCAGATTCAGAATGCGCATTCGGTGAGTGCGGGGTTGGATTATCCGGGGGTCGGGCCAGAGCATGCGTTCTGGGCGCAGACGGGGCGTGTGGCGTATCATGCCGTGACGGATGAGGAGGCATTGGAGGCTTTTTTTACTGTAACGCGTTTGGAGGGGATTATTCCTGCACTCGAGAGTGCGCATGCCGTGGCCGAGGCACAGAAGCTGGCGCAGGAGTATGGTGCGGACAAGAGCATAGTGATCAATCTCTCTGGCAGGGGCGACAAGGATATGGAAACGGTTTTACGTATCATGAAGGAGCGGCATGAATCGCATTGATGCAAAATGGAAAGCCTTGCGTGAGGCTGGGCGTAAAGGGTTTGTGGCCTTTCTCACGGCTGGCGACCCGGATATCAAACAATCGGAGGCCGATATTCGGTTGGCCTTGGATAATGGGGTCGACATCCTTGAGCTGGGGGTGCCGTTTTCAGATCCGACGGCGGATGGGCCGGTGATCCAGGCGGCCTCGTTGCGGGCGTTGGAAAGCGGCATGAATCTGGAGCAGGTGTTGGATTTGGTGCGCCGGATTCGCCAGGATTATGATCAACCGATTGTACTATTCGGCTATGTGAACCTGTTCTTCCGGTATGGGTATGAACGGCTTGCACGGGATGCTGCGGCGGCTGGTGTGGATGGCATTCTCGTGGTAGACCTCCCGTATGAGGAACGCGGGGAAATTGCCGCTGCGCTCGCTGCGCATGGATTACATCGGATTGCCTTGGCAGCACCGACAACCAGTAAAGAGCGGTTAGGTATGATTTTGTCGGATGCCGCTGGGTTCGTGTATTATATTATGGTAACGGGGGTTACGGGGGCGCGGCAGTCGGTGCGCGAGGATTTGCAAGAGCGTTTGGCGGTTTTGCATGCGGTTACGGACTTGCCGATTGCGGTGGGGTTTGGTGTGACCAACGGTGAACAGGCTGCGGCTGTGGCGGCTTCGGCGGATGCCGTGGTGGTCGGGAGTGCTTTGATCACGGCTGCGCGGGCGGGGCGGCTTGGTGATCTTGTGCAGGATATACGCGGTAGCATCGATAGGGCTGTTAGCTGATATGGGGAAGATCTACAAATATGAGGTGCGCATTCCCTATGCCGATGTCGATAAGATGGGGTTTGTGTATCATGCCAATTACCTGGTGTATTTTGAGATGGGTCGCAATGCCTTGCTGCGCGAAGAGGGGTTGCCGTATACCGAGATGGAAGCGAGTGGCGTGATGCTGCCGGTGGTGGAGGCGCATTGCGCGTATCGGCTGCCCGGGCGTTTTGATGATTTGCTGACGATTTGCTCGGAGTGCTTGCCTTTTGAAGGGGTGCGTTTGCGGATTCAGTATGAGGTGTATCGTGGTGAGACCTTGCTGATGACCGGGTATACGCATCATGTATGCATGGGGCCTGATGGAAAGGTGATGCGGCCGACGGAAGCATTGCGTGCGTTGTGTGGGTAAGCGTTGGGGCTAGTCTGTGCGTTGACTTTTGTTTGTGGGGTGCGTATGTTTCTCGCACTTTTTCGGAAATTACTACTTTGAGGGATAAGATGCCGACATATGAATATGAGTGTACCAAATGTGCGCACCGGTTTGAAAAGTTCCAGAGCATGAAGGATGAACCATTGAAGCGCTGTCCGAAGTGCCGCTGCAAAATTCGCAGGGTACTGGGCAGTGGTGCTGGTATCCTTTTCAAGGGGAGTGGCTTTTATCAGACGGACTATCGTAGCAAGGCGTATCACGAGGCGGCGAAGAAGGATACGAGCGCGCCTGCGAGTAGTGCGAGCACTTCGAAAGATGCGGGAACAAAATCGGATACCCCTGCTAAGACGGTGAAGTCCAAGGCTAAGGATTAGGCACATTATCGCGTGCAGCACGTCAACACAGTAGAAAAGTGGTCCCACGGATATTACGCTATGTGTATGGATCCGTGCGAGGGCGAATGTGCGCGCTAGCTCCTTAATCGAAGATTGTTTGAGTAAATGAGTCGAACATTTGTTTTTGAGATTTGTAACGTGTTGGTGCGTATAGTGTTCAGTGTTCAGCGTTCAGGAAAGACAAAAGGGCGATAAGCCTGAACACTGAACG
>SLBU01000070.1 GCA_007126175.1 Kiritimatiellia bacterium | reverse complement strand
TCATTGTCTTGCAGTACCTTATAAACCAAATGGTCTACAGTGTAAGTTGCTTTTTCTCCCATTTCACGGGGAATACCGTCGAAAATGTCGGCGGTATCGTTGCGTAGCGTTTTCTCCGTAATGGGGAAGCGGTTTGCATACTCCGCGGCTTGGATTACATTCCCTGCCTCGCTGATTTTCGTGGTCTTGATTTCTCCAGAATTGGGGACCTTATCAAGCGGCCCCTTATCTGCAAAAATACCCGCAATAGGAGTAGGAAGGAAAGTGGAAAGGGGCCCTCGCTGGCACCATTCCCGCCAAGTAGAAATTCCTTCGGTTTCCCATCCCTCCAAAACTACACGTTGGAAAGCACTACCAATAACCAGGGGGAACAATGCTCCCGTGTTTCCAGGGACAGCCCCGGCCATGAAAGCGTTTTGGATTCTACCGCCACGGGCTAAGGGCACTTCGCGACCCTCCTTTTCAAGACAAAGCGCCGCTACAACATCATAAGTAATGGCGTTTTTGCCTTGCGCATACTCAACAAGAATATCGGCTTTTTCCTTGACGAAATTCTTGATTTCATCTTTGGAAAGTCCTGTTTCTCTCGAAACTTCCTCGTCAACAGCAACCGTAGGAGTAGGTTCAGGCAAATTCATTGACGCTTGCAGCCGTTCGGCCAGCCTATCAATGTCAATACCCTGGTTTTTGATAGGATTGGGCTGGTTTGTGTTGACAAACCGTTCCTCAAAATCCTTACGCAAGCGCTGGACTTCTTCCTTAACGGTATCTTGAATCACCTTCACAACGTCTTGTGTGGAGTTATGAGGCTCTTCTACCGTAGTAGTTGGAGTTGGGGAAGTTGCTGTTTCTCCTCCCTCTCCTTTGCCTTGTAGGCTGGCGAAAATTTCAATGGTTTTCTCTCGGTTTTCAAACATAACTACAATCTCCTCTTGTGGTATATGAGCGAACAAATCATGGTCGGCGTCGACCTTATCTACCAAGCCATATTGTAGAGCTTGGTTAGCACTAAACCACTCCTCCCCTTCCATTGCATCTTGCAATATATCAGCGGGAAGGTTGGTGTGTTCTTGATAGAAACTTCGGAGTTCCTCTCTTGTCTCTTTCAAGATTTGTAAACTTTTCTCTAGTTTTTCAACGTTTCCTCCTTCATTTGTCCAAGGCCCGTGAACCATAATCCTAGACATTGGAGTGATTACCCTCTCCGCGCCACTAACAGAAACAATACTTGCTCCGCTTGCTGCAAGACCGTTGACCAAAGTTGTCACTTGACCGTGACTTTTAATCATTTGAGCAATGCCAAAACTTTGGAAAATGCTCCCACCGTAACTATCAATTACAATGAAAACCTTTTCACCTTTATGATTACGCAAGAAGTCTTGAACTTCTTTATAAAGGCGACTGTCAATGAAGCCATTTAGGTAAAAGTAAATCATTCTTCATTTTCCGTTTGAGGGTTAGGGTTTCCAGCCGCCGAGACTTTCTTAGGGTTTGTGTCGAGTACAATCCCAAGACCCTCTTCACGCTGTATAATTGAGGCTGTCGCGGCGTCTACTTCTTCGGCTTTTCGTCCTGAAAGTTGCATTACTATCGTATCCCTATCTGTAAAGCCATTACGGATAGCGTGAGCTTTTGCTTGCTGGTCTTTCATAGGGTCGATTACAGGGCGGTTAGGCACAACCCAAACTTGCGAAGGGTCCAGATAATTTAAGGTTTTCGTTTCATCTTCTCTAAACCAAGCGTCTACTTCTTCCAAGACTTGAATGATGAATTCATCTTGAATTTCCCTGACAGTTTCGGTTTCCTGAATTTTCCCCATCCTGGCAGACGAAAAGTTAACATTACTGTAGTCTTGTGTAAGGTTTTCATAAGTATACCCTGAAACCGCGGCAACTGTGCGCTTTAAGTGGTCTGCAAAACCGGACTGTTGATAATTCGGAAGTGCAATGTCTGGGAAACTAACGTCTTGACCATCGCTCAAGTAATTGAGCGTTCCAGGGCGAATTTCCTGCAATCGCTGATTGTCTGGAGAATTATCCCCGTCAAGCCCAAAAAGTTCCCCTGCATCGCTTAGAGGGTCACTTTTGACAAACCCCGTAAGTGCATTAATCAAAACGTGACGTTCTAACACACTTTCATCGTAATTTTCGAGTTGCTCAATTTTGTTTAGGCATTGAGCAAGAGGCGGTAAACCTTGTTTCTGGCCAGCAAACATTTTAATTAGGAAGTGGGCAACATCTTTCCTAGGAACGCGCTTACTAGGCTTTCCGGGGCCTTGCAGAAACCAATAAGCGACAGCCCTGCCCATTTGGGTATATTCAATTCCGTTATTGCCTTTAGTCCTGTCAAGTTTCTGTGGAGAAACTACAGTCATTTTAAGTGGAGATCGGCTTTGTCTTACAAGAAAAGAGTGCCCAAACCTGTAATATTCCCGTAATATTAAACGTTGCATGGAATAAAAGTTGCTGTCCCCTGTCGCGTCTAGTGTTTTCGTCGCGAAAGCTTTTCGGAGTTCTTCGTTTTCCAGGGGTTTGATTCCAGTTCCTATTACGCTCCTTGCTGCAACGTCGATTACCCTCTTTGTCAACCAAGAATTTTGGCTTGACAACGCCGAAAAGTTGGCTAGCCTTTCGGCTTGAAAGTCCAACTGTTCTTCCAAATCCGTACCAATCCAACGTTGGGGTTGGTTTTTCCCTGCTTTCCATTGGTTTTTTACCTTATTTCGGCTGAAAAAGGCTTTTATTTTACTCCAAATATTCACTTTACTTCTCACAACAGGGAAAAGAAAAGCGACAGAACTAGCTAAAAGACAAGGAGTGAAAAATAGCTAGTTCTGTCGCTGTTGCGGGGGACCGTCAACCCCGGCAAGGAGAACGCTAACATACCCTCTTAGGGGTTGTCAAGTGTTCTTTTCAGTCATACTTGGAACGAAAGGAAAGCGTAGAACGGCGCCGATTTTTCTTAGGTTTACCTTCAAGTTCTCTCAGGGTAGAGCGCATTTCTGCGAGGGAACGGTAGACCACCGTCTTGCCATCATAGGTCACTGATTGCGTTCCGCTGGCGATAGCTACTCTTAGAGCACTGGCAAGGGCTTCTTTTTCCTCTAAGCTCATTTTTATCTACTCCTAGTGTCTGTAGTTTCTTCCTCTATCCTCTCCGCCTCGAACTTTTTCAATTCTCCTTTCACGCCAACACCTCCCACAACGCCGGCACAATGTCTGGCGGCTGGTGAGCAAAGCTATCGTGGGCCTGGCGACACCTGTAGACTGTACCCTCGTAGAGCACCAGATCATCTGTGGTGTACCTGACCCCGACCTCCCACTCGGAAGGCTCTTCAGGATCTTGGGGGTCGTCTGGTTCTTCGATCACCTCCACCGCCCTCCATAGGTTGGCCGGGCTCCCGGGTGTCCAGTCGTTCTGAGTGACGTGCATGGATACCGCGGAGTACATCACTCCCTTATACTCTCGCAACGTCCCCACCTCCACGGGCTCTTGCGCTATCCATTCCAGCCCCTGAGCCGGGTGGCGGTACCTGCTCCACAGCGCTGGCGTTGCCTCAGGTGTGTGCTCGGTGCGGAGGTGTGCTTGCCTTGCCATCCATAATGCGTCGCCGTCGGAGTATATGACACCCATCTTCACAGTGTCGCCTTGGTCGGGGAGCGGTGGCCAATCTTGGGCGGCGTAGGGGCTGACGGCAGGGGTGATATTAACACCGTCAATATCCTGTGCTATCTGGCGGTATGCTTCGGCGACGGTGGGTATGGTGACGGTGGAGATATACACCACAGGCTCGCCGTCGATGATGCGGTTGGGCGCGGTGGAGAAGTGCCGTTCTCCCATGGGTGGGGTGATGGCGGT
>SLBU01000047.1 GCA_007126175.1 Kiritimatiellia bacterium | reverse complement strand
GGACGTTGAGCCAGATTGCGTTGGAGACGGGGGTGCCGGTGATCAACGGGGTGGTGTGCGCGAGCACACTCGATCAGGCGCTCGAGCGCTGTGGAACCAAGGCCGGCAACAAGGGGTGGCAGGCGGCACAGGCTGCGATCGAAATGGCAAATATTGTTGAACTGCTGGGGGCATAGGGCATGGCAACAAGACGCGATGCCCGCGAATGGGCCTTGCAGATGGTATTCAGCCTGGATCTGAATCCCAAGGCGGAACTGGATTGGACGATTCAGGATTTCTTTCGGGAGCACCCCACGCAGGATGAGAAGATTCGGGGATTTGCAGTGGGGCTTGTGCGCGGAGTCTATCGTGAGCAACCCACGATTGATGCAACGATCACCAGGTATGCGCAGCATTGGCGGATTGCCCGTATGGCCGCTGTAGACCGGAATGTGTTGCGGGTGGCGCTCTACGAGTTGCTCTTTTGTCCTGATGTGCCGGCGGCGGTTGTGATCAATGAGGCGATCGATGTTGCCAAATATTTCAGTAATGCGGAGTCGGGACGCTTTGTGAATGGTATTCTCGATCGAGCCCGGCGGGAGTTGGCACTGGAAAAGGAGACGGCAGCAGTTCCGTAAGGGCATATGGGTATTGGCGACAATCATACGGTTTGGATGCGTCGGGCGTTGACACTCGCCGCCAGGGGGGAGGGCCAGACGCGTCCGAATCCGCCGGTGGGTGCGGTGCTGGTGCGCAACGGTACGGTGATTGGCGAGGGGTATCACCGCAAGGCGGGCGGACCCCATGCCGAAGTGGTGGCTCTGCGTGGGCTCACGCCTCGGCAGACCCGCGGTACAACGCTGTATGTGACGCTGGAACCGTGTTCAACGCATGGACGAACGCCACCTTGCGTGGATGCAATTCTTGCCGCCGGCATTTCGGAGGTTGTCGTCAGCGTGAAGGACCCGAACCGGCTCCATGCGGGGCGTGGTCTGCGGCTATTGCGAAGGCGCGGGGTGAAGGTGACGGTCGGGATCTGCCGTGAGGAAGGTGCTGCGCTATTGGCCCCGTTTGCCAAGTGGATTGCCTCCGGGATGCCGTACCTCACACTTAAGATGGCCATGACGCTGGATGGACGAATCGCGGATGCGAGCGGCAAGTCGCGCTGGATTACCGGGGCTGCGGCGCGGCGTGAGGTGCAGCAGTTGCGTCGGCACGCGGATGCGGTTCTGGTGGGGGCGGGCACGGCGGGGGTTGATGATCCCTCGTTGCTGGTACAAGGATCGAAGCGCCACCAGCCCTTGCGTGTTGTGCTGGATGGTGCGGGGCGCATACCCTTGACGGCGAAGGTCCTTTCGGATGGATACCCGACGATTGTTGTTGTAAGTGCGTCGTGCGCAGAAAAACGCCAGGCTGCTCTTGCGCAGGGGGCGGTTCGCGTCTGGTGTTGCGGAGCGGGGGCGCGGGTGGATATGGAACTTTTATTGCGGCGGCTGGGGCAGGAAGGTATTTTACATGTGCTTTGTGAAGGTGGAGGAGAGCTGGCCGGTGCATTGTTGCGTGCGCAATTGGTAGATGTTTGCCGGTTTTATATTGCCGGGCGGTTGCTGGGGGGCAATGCTGTGCCGGTAACGGGCATGGACGGCTGGCTGCTCGGCGACGCGCCGCACCTGCGATTCAGGCAGGTGCGGCAGGTGGGAGAAGATGTGTGTGTACTTGCCGAACCGGCGAAGACGGAGGCGTAGGAATGTTTACAGGATTGATTGAAACGGTTGGGCGTTTGGAGCGTGTAGAAACACGTTCGCAGGGGGCGTTCCTTACTATTTCGCGGGCTGGTGTTTGGGATCCCCCTTTGGTGTTAGGCGAGAGTGTTGCGGTGCAAGGGGCTTGTTTGACGGTGACAGAGGCGGGCGAGGACTGGTTTTCCTCTGATGTGCTGGCGGAAACGCTGGCGCGGACGAATCTGTTGGCCTTGCGGTGCGGTCAGCGTGTGAATCTGGAGCGGGCTTTGCGTCTGGGAGACCGTTTGGGGGGGCACATGGTGAGTGGCCATGTTGATGGTGTTGGTACGCTGCAGCAGATTCGCATGGAGGGGGCGGACTATGTGTTGCGGATTTATTGTGGGGATGAACTGGCGGAGGGAATTGTCCTGAAGGGGTCTGTGGCGTTGGATGGGATCAGTTTGACCGTAACAAAGGTGGATACGGGGGCCTTTGAGGTAAAAATCATACCCTGGACGTGGGAACATACCAGCCTTTCGGAACGCCAGAGCGGGGATCGGATGCATGTTGAGCTGGATATGATCGGAAAATATGTGAAGCGTTACCTGGGACAGGTTGGGCGCAGCACCCTCACCGAGGAGCATTTGCGGGCAGCGGGATACTGAGAGCAAAAATTTTGTGGCTTCTACCGGAGACCCTGGCGCGTTGAAAATAGATTGCTTTCGTTTCGGTAGGACCTCTTGATGTTTACAGCAACATGTATCTGCGATACAGTGCATACGTTTGCTGGATCGTGAGGGCACTTGGGCGGCCAGGATGAGGCAAAGGGAGTTTGATAGCATGGAAAATGGCGCGCAGCAGCAGTCGGGTGGGTTGGATGTGGCGTATGTGGCCCATTTGGCTCGCTTGCAATTGACAGACGATGAAATTGCTTTGTTTCAGGGGCAAATGGAGCAGATCGTGCATTATGTCGAGAAAATTGGTAAGCTGGATGTGTCGGAGGTTGCGCCTTTGTCGCACACGGTATCGGTCTCGAATGTGTGGCGGGAGGATGAGCCGCGGCGCGGTATCCGGCATGAGCAGGTGATGGCGAATGCGCCGGATCAGCGCGAGGGCCTGATTGCCGTGCCCAAAATTGTGGAGTAACCTCGTGGTACGTGTGAGGCGGAATGGGACTTGATCGCTATGGATGAAAGCAGTCTGGATATATCGCAGTTAACGGTGAAGAAGGCTGGCGACTTGCTGGCGCGTGGTGTTTGTACGGCTGAGGGCTTGACCGCGTCGCTGCTTGCGCGGATTCGCGAGGTGGATACGGATATCCAGGCCTATGTTTCGCTAGATGCCGAGATGGCCTTGGCACAGGCGCGAGCGGCGGATCGGGCGCGTGCCGACGGCCAGCGAGGCCCATTGCTGGGGGTGCCGATCGGTATCAAGGACTTGCTCAATGTAGCCGGGCAGCCTTGCACGTGTGCCTCGAAGATTCTGGCGGGATACGAAGCTCCCTATGACGCCACAGTGGTCGCTCGCTTACGCGAAGCAGGCGCGGTGTTTGTGGGGCGCACGAATATGGACGAATTTGCGATGGGCTCCTCCACTGAGAATTCCGCCTATCAGGTGACGCGCAACCCGGTGGATCCTGCGCGTGTGCCAGGTGGGTCGAGCGGAGGCTCGGCTGCGGCTTTGGCAGCGGGCGAGGCAATCGCCACACTGGGCACGGATACGGGCGGATCGATTCGGCAGCCAGCCGCTTTTTGTGGGTGTGTGGGATTGAAACCGACCTACGGGCGGGTCTCGCGATATGGGTTGACTGCGTTTGCCTCCTCGCTGGATCAAATTGGCCCGATGACGCACACCGTGGAGGATGCGGCCATTCTTTTGGGGGCGATGGCTGGGCAGGACCCCATGGATTCAACGACGCTGGCGGACGAAGTTCCGGATTATCTACGAGCTCTGCAAAGCGACTTGACGGGGATGCGACTGGGGTTGCCACAGGAATATTTTGTGGACGGGATGGATGCCGCTGTGCGCGAATCGATTTTGCAAGCGGTGGAGACCTGTCGATCCCTCGGGGCTGAGATTGTGGATGTATCCTTGCCCCACACGGAATATTCGATCGCAACCTATTATATTATCGCGACAGCCGAGGCGTCGGCGAATCTGGCTCGTTTTGATGGGGTGCGCTACGGGCACCGC
>SLBU01000139.1 GCA_007126175.1 Kiritimatiellia bacterium | reverse complement strand
GTCACCACGACATCCTCCAATTTCATTTCAGCAGTATCTGCCATGGAATGCAGCGCGGGCAACCATATCACTCCGCACGCAACCATCGCGACAACACGGCTCCCCATGCAATTACAAGACTTATAACAAACATCCATCGGCACCTCCGGCAGCGTCTCCAACACAGGTACGCCTACAGACGCATTTACAGACGTATCAAAAAGCGACAGAATCTGGAGACTACAAAAGAACAAGCTTACACGCAAATCATTAGCTGCCTGCCCGCGTTAGCTCCTTACGTTTCGGTGCTTGTTTGCGTGAAGGGGCCGAATATCTAGCATAGGGTTTCGCCAATACCAATCGTGGTACGTGTTCCGTGTTCAGGTTCACATGTCGGCAAGCCGTATTGGCAGATGCCCATTGGAACAGCGCATCATGGCCCTAGTAGGCACTGCCACCTCCGCCCGTCAACCGTCGGAAGGAATCCGAAAGTTTGTGCATGAATTCATGCAGATGATGCCGCACATCCGCAGCACGCATCTCCTCCACAAACCCCGTGTTGTAATTCCCATGTCGAAACTTACGCTCCTTGAGAATACGCTGTAGAAAAGGCACCGTCGTCTTGATATTCTCTAGCTGAAATTCCCCCAGCGCACGCACCATCCGCGCTAAAGCCAGCTCCCGCGTTTCAGCGTGCACGATCAGTTTGGCCAGCAAGGAATCGTAATGGTGCGGTACCAGATAACCATTATATAAGTGCGTGTCGACCCGAATGCCAGGCCCCCCCGGCAATCTCAGCCCGGATACCAGCCCCGGGCACGGGGAAAAATCATCCTCGGGATCCTCGGCATTGATCCTGCATTCAATGGCATGGCCTTGAAACCGGACATCTTCCTGGGCCACCCCCAGTGGCTCGCCTGCCGCCACCCGGATCTGCATGCGGATCAAATCGATCCCCGTGACCCATTCCGTCACAGGGTGCTCAACCTGGATACGCGTGTTCATCTCGATAAAATAAAATTGGTTGTGTGCATCAAGAAGAAATTCCACGGTACCAGCGCCCACATACCCCACCGCCTTCGCCGCATCAACCGCCGCGGCCCCCATGCGCGCACGCAGAGACGCATCCACGGCAACAGAAGGTGATTCCTCAATCAATTTCTGATGGCGACGCTGGACCGAACATTCGCGCTCTCCCAGATGGATAACATTGCCGTGCTGATCAGCCATGATCTGGATCTCAATATGGCGGGCATGCTCGATCACCTTCTCAAGATACACATCTCCGGAACCAAAGACGGCGGCCGCTTCATTCTGCGACGTTTCCAGGGCTTCCTTCAATGCATGCGGGGAACTGACGATCTGCATCCCTTTGCCCCCGCCACCAGCCGATGGCTTGATCAACAGCGGATAGCCGATATCCTTGGCAATGCGCACTACATTCTCCCTGGAACGGATCGGCTTACGGGTTCCCGGCGGAATGGGTACACCTACGCGATGCATCGTGGCCCGCGCCGTTACCTTATCACCCAGTTTCCGAATCGCCTTCGCCGACGGACCAATGAACACAATCTTGGCTTTGCTGCAGGCATCCGCAAATTCCGCCTTTTCAGATAAGAACCCGTACCCAGGATGAATGGCTTGTGCACCGGTCTTGCGCGCTGCATCCAATAGAGCCTCCACCCGTAAATACGATGCCGTACTGGCCGCCGGACCAATACATACCGCCTCGTCCGCCATCTCTACATGTAGACAACCCTCATCTGCCTCCGAGTACACCGCCACAGTCTGAATGCCTAACTCCTTGCAGGCCCGAATTACCCGTACGGCAATCTCGCCCCGGTTTGCTATCAATATCTTCCGAAACATACGCTATCCTTTCCATATTCGCTCAATCTGCAAGTATAGGTGACCGCAGCCCATCGGCGTCAAGCTTTTCCCTGCACCACAAAAAAATGCCCCATGCAGATTTCATTTGAATTCAAATGCACCAGCATGCAAGATGCCATCGGCAAAAGGTGGATTTCGTCGCACGGCGCGGCAGCTTTCTTATCTTGCCACTGCCGCGCAGAAAAGATACAGGTGCCAACGCCCGCTGTGTAACCAAAGGTGACCGCTAATGAATGAACTATTACAACTCTTACGCACGAATGGACGTGAATCGATTGAAAATCTGGCGATCATGCTCGATCGCCCTGTCGAGGAAATACGCGCGCAAATGGAAACCTGGGAGAAGGAAGGCGTTATACGGGGTTATCAGGCCGTCATCAACGAAGAGGCCACCGAGGCCGATTATGTTCGCGCCGCGATCGAAGTACGCATCACCCCCGAACGTGGAGACGGCTATGATCGCATCGCCAAACGGATCGGGCGCTTTCCTGAAGTCGAATCCGTTTTCCTGATGTCCGGCGGATATGACCTGCTCGTATTCGTCAAAGGCAACAACCTCCGAACCGTATCCTCTTTTGTCAATCAACGACTCGCCACCATTGAAGGTGTTCTCGCTACCGCAACGCACTTCACATTAAAGACCTACAAGGACCAAGGCGTCCTGATGCAGGAAGAACAACAAGATGAACGACTCCAAGTCTCCCCCTGATTTTGTCGCACCACACCTCCATACAATCCCCCGCTCCGGTATTCGCGATTTCTTTGAAATTGTCAGTACCCGCAAGGATGTCATCAGCCTAGGCATTGGGGAACCGGACTTTCTTACACCTTGGCACATTCGCGAGTCATCCGTGTATGCCCTCAACTGTGGGGCAACCTCTTACACGGCCAACCTCGGACTGCTCGAACTGCGCGAGGCGATCGCCACCTATGTCGAGCAACGTTTCCAGGCAGCCTACAATCCCAAAACTGAAATCATGATCACCGTCGGAGTCAGCGAAGCCTTGGATCTGGCCATTCGGGCACTTATCAGTCCCGGCGATGAAGTGCTGTATCATGAGCCCTGCTACGTCTCGTATGCGCCCGTCATCGCCTTCGCACATGGCAAACCCGTCCCCGTCGAAACGAACCCCGATAACGGGTTTCGCCTGACCGTCGAGGCGCTCGAAGCCAAGGTGACCCCTCGCACCCGCGTGCTGATGCTGAACTTCCCGACCAACCCAACCGGGGCAGTACTCAACCAACAGGATGTGAACGAAATTGCCGATTTTGCCATACGCCACAACCTCGTTGTCATTACCGATGAAATCTACGCCGAACTGACCTATGAGGCCGAACGGGTAAGCATTGCGGCCGTACCCGGGATGCGCGAAAGAACCATTTTCCTGAACGGATTCTCCAAGGCGTGGGCCATGACCGGATTTCGGATCGGATTCTCCTGTGCCCCACCGCCACTTACCGAAGCCATGATGAAACTACATCAGTACACCATGCTCTGTGCACCCATCCTCGCACAAAAAGCGGCCATCGAAGCGCTTGCTAACGGCGATGAAGCGGTGGCGCACATGCGCACAACCTATCAGCAACGGCGTAACCTGATGGTGACCGGCCTCCGTGCTGCCGGCCTGCAATGCCACCGACCGCAAGGAGCGTTCTACGCATTCCCGTTTGTCGGCCATATGGGACTCTCATCCCATGCTTTCGCCATGCGTTTTCTCGAAGAGGAAAACGTCGCCTGCGTCCCCGGAAGTGCATTCGGTGCCTGTGGCGAAGGGTTTATTCGCTGCGCCTATGCCACCGCAACCGAGCAAATCGAAGAAGCCATGCAACGGCTACAAAGCTTCACGCGTCGCCTCACTGGCTAGTAGGGGCACTTGGGCGGCCAAGATGATGCGGGGGGGTAACTTGGGGCGATTGCAGCTTAGCCCCGGCCCCGGGGGCGCCCCAGATGATGCATGTTGAAACTAATTACACTTAATCGCACTCTTAACCGCCACCCTTTCTCGGATACACTTAGTCGACTCGCTTTCAACGGATTGGGCGCTTCGGTTAAGGAAATCGGGT
>SLBU01000181.1 GCA_007126175.1 Kiritimatiellia bacterium | reverse complement strand
GCCTCTGCAATTGCGCGGGGGGGCTTGGTGAAAATCACTCTGCGAAACCCTTTGGATGCCAATTCGCGACTCACTGCCACCATTACGCGCCGCGGCGTTTCATCCGGGATGGAAACATACACGGTGTCGCTTTGCGCGACACCGTCTCGGCGCAACCGGCGGGCAAGCTGGTCAAGCGAAGTTTCGCGATCGCCAACGTAGATCCTTCCTTCTTCCGAAATGCGGATGGTTTCCGGCCGTTGTACGATTGAGAGACCGCCCTCCGGTTGAGAGGCTGCGTGCAGGCTGTCAGGCAGTAAGGCTACGAGTAGCGCGCTGCTGGCAAGGCAAGCTAGAATTGTGGTTCGCATTATGATTCCTCCTTGTGGGCAAGGATTGCAATATATTGAGCAACCGCTTCTGCGAGTGGCGTGAATGTCGTTGAAAAGCCAGCCTGCCGCAGTTTGCGGATATCTGCAAGCGTGTAATACTGATATTTATCGCGAATCGCGGCGGGGATATCAATAAACGATATATCCGGAGGCATCTGCATGGCCGCAAAAATTGCGTTTGCGAGTTCCAGCCAGGAGTGTGGGGTGCCGGTGCCCGCATTGTAGAGGCCGGATGTGTGCAGGTGATCGTGAAAAAAGAGTGTGATGGCCACCGCGTCGCGTACATACAGGAAATCGCGCTGCTGGCATCCGTCGGCAAAGGCCGGGCGGTGTGAGCGGAAGAGGCAGAGCTTGCCCGTATCGCGGATCTGGTGCCAGGCCTTGTTGACGACCGAGCGCATCTCGCCCTTATGGTCCTCGCCGGGCCCGTAGACGTTAAAGTACTTCAGGCCAACGATCTTGTCCAATAGCCCTTGTTGTTTTGCCCACAGGTCAAAATCGTGTTTGGATTGTCCATAGAGATTCAGAGGTTTGAGGGTGTCCAAGGCCTCCTCATCGTCACGATAGCCATTTTCGCCCTCGCCGTAGGTGGCGGCACTGGAGGCATAGATAAAACGGGTCTGGTGTTGCAGGGCCCAGCGGCAAAGCTCTTGGGTATAGGCGAGATTGTTGCTGTCCAGATATGCCTTGTCGGACTCGGTCGTGGCACTGCAGGCCCCCAAGTGAAAGAGGGTTGTTGCGGGAAATGCGGCCCCCTTGCCGAGCGCCGCGCGAAATACCTGCTTGTCCATATATTGTGCGTATTGCAGGCGGGCAAGATTGCTCTCCTTGGCGGGGTGGTTGCGGTTATCGACGATGAGTATATTGCGGTGGCCTCGTGCATTGAGGGCGGCCACCAGATTGCTGCCAATCAAGCCGGCTCCGCCGGTGACGATAAACATGGGTTCAGGCATGATGGGATCCTTTTAGGGTTGCAAGAATGTTGGTAGTGGATTTGTCTGGCACCAGGTCAGCCAGGACGACCTTGCCACCGTGTGCTTCCACAATATCGCGTCCGCTGACATAATGTGCCCAATCGGCGCCTTTCACAAGAACATCCGGTATGATTTTGCCAATCAAGGTTGCTGGTTCATCCTCCTCAAAAACCATTACATAGTCGATGCATTCCAGCGCGCCTAGCACGAGTGCGCGTTCCCGTTCATTGTGGATCGGTCGGTCGGGGCCCTTTGCACGCTGAACCGAGGCATTGGCGTTGAGCCCAACGACGAGTGCATCGCCTTGCTGGCGGGCGAATTGTAGATAGGTGACATGGCCCGCGTGCAGGATATCGAAACAGCCATTGGTAAACACCAGCTTCACGCCTTTCTGGCGGAGTTGATGCCGTTCCGGCAGAAAGGCTGCCACGGTTCTGTATTTGGATTCAGCGTATCGCATCGGAACGGATTCTCACTTGTGTGTTATGATATAAACATGTAAAAGAAACATCCTACTGCAAGATTTTGCGTATGTAAAGATACAGAAGATGGCAAAAAAAACGGGTACGGGAAAAAAGGCTGGACTCGCGAGATGTGGTAGGGTACATTCGCAAGTTCCCATAAGGTGTGACCCTTTATTTGTGTCAGGTACTGTTGATTATGCCTGGCAAGAAGATGGTACACGACAATTGAATTGAGGAATTGAAGGCGGTTGAGATATGCCAAAGAAAAAGACCAATAAAGCGGCGGCCAAGCGCGTACGCGTGACAGCTACCGGCAAAATGAAGTTTTCCAAGCCGGGAACGGGGCATTTGCTAGGGGGTAAGACCCGTAAGCGTAAGCGTAACCTGCGTAAGGCTGGAGTGTTAAGCAAGCCCGAGACGCGGCGTTTGCGTGTTTTGATTTCATCCTGAGGGAAATGAGGAGAGACCATGCCAAGAACAACGAATGCACCGGCCTCGCGTAAGCGTCGGAGCCGGATTCTAGATCGTGCCAAGGGATTTCGCGGATCACGTAGTAAGCTGATCCGCATGGCCAGTGAAGCTGTCGATCGCGCCATGTGGATGTCGACCGCGCATCGCAAGCTGAAAAAGCGTAATTACCGGAATTTGTGGATAGTGCGTATTTCGGCGGCCTGCCGTGCTCATGATATCAGCTACAGCCGCTTGACGGAAGGTTTGACCAAGGCGAATGTCCGATTGAACCGGAAAATGCTATCGGAAATTGCGATCCATGATGCTGATGGTTTCAAAACAATTATCGAAACCGCTAAGGCTGGCTTGCAATAGTCGCCGTACCAGTATAGAAAAGGCCATCTTTCGAGATGGCCTTTTTTTTTGGGCGCGAATAGGGAACGGGGGATTGTGATGGAGGATAAGATTGGTGCGATGCGCGCGGAGGCGCTGGAGCAGGTTGACGCAGCGCAAACGGCAGCGGATCTGGAGGCAGTCCGGATTGCGTATCTCGGGCGCAAGGGGTTGTTGCCGGAGATCATGAAGGGGCTGCGGGATGTTCCGCCGGAACAACGCGCGGCGGTGGGGCAAGCCGCCAATAGTTTCAAGGAGGCTTTGGCAGCGGCACTGGCAGCCAAGACTGCCGCCCTGACCCGCGGTACGCTCCCGTCCGCTCCTGCTTTTGACCCGACCTTGCCGGGAACGGTGCACCCGCGTGGCAGCCGGCATCCGGTTTCGCTCGTAATCGAGGAAGCCGTGCGGATCTTTGCACGGCTGGGCTTTACCGTCGCGGAGGGTCCCGATATCGAAACGGGGTACCGCAATTTTGATGCGCTGAACACGCCGGATTACCATCCTTCGTTAAGTGAGCAGGATACGTTCTGGTTGCAGCCGGATCTGTTGTTGCGTACCCAGACTTCGCCGGTGCAGATCCGGGTCATGGAGCAACAGCCCCCCCCCATTCGGATTATTACGCCGGGCCGTTGCTACCGGCGCGATACCACAGATGCCACCCATAGCGCAAATTTCCACCAGATCGAAGGGTTGTATGTGGATACGGAGGTTTCGCTCGCCGATCTCAAGGGTACCTTGGCCTACTTTGCGCGCCAGATGATGGGGCCGGGTGTGCAGGTGCGCTTTCGCCCCCATTTCTTCCCGTTTACCGAGCCAAGTGTCGAGTGCGATTTTTCCTGCCATGTATGTGGGGGCAAGGGATGCCGGGTATGCAAGCACAGCGGCTGGATTGAGATTGCGGGTGCAGGCATGGTCGATCCGCGTGTTTTTGCCAAGGTCGGCTACGATGCCGAACAGGTGTGCGGGTATGCCTTCGGTATGGGGATTGAACGTATTGCCATGATCAAGTATGGCATTCCGGATATTCGTATGTTGTATGAAAACGATTTGCGGTTCTTGGCGCAATTCCGGTGATCAGTTTTTTGGCAGGATGATGTGCTTTTGCTGCGGTAACTGCGTTGGAACGGTTGCATGTTTTATGAACGTGAAAGGCCGCACTGTGTAAAAAGGGCTATATTTATGAAAAAACCGGAGTGTTTACGGGGGGGGGATGCGATGCCGGCGTACAGTCGGATTGCGTTACTGGAGCGGATCAAAGCGGTGTGCCCGAGCGTGGTGGCGCTG